>JAQGPD010000373.1 GCA_028293305.1 Verrucomicrobiales bacterium
CCTGACAACACGCGCAGGTTTCCCGAGCCGCGCCTATCAAGATTTTACTGCACACCTGGTTGGGCGGAAAATGCCGCAAAAGTGGCTGAACGAACCCATCGCTAAACACCCCGCGTCCCCCCTGCCCGGCCCCGCACGGGCCCAGCCGGACTTTCCTGCCGTGAGCCACATCCGGTAAAAATCCACCACACCCGGATCATGCGTCTTTACACCCGACGCGGTGTTTCGTAAAAACGCCGCGATGTCATCCGTATTCGCCTCTCCACCCGCCGGTTCCACCGCCTATTCCTCCGGATCCACCGGCTCGGGCCGCCTGTTTCTTTGGTCCGTGGTCGCTTCCCTCGCGGGATTTTTGTTCGGATTCGACACCGTGGTCATCTCCGGCGCGGAGCAAACCATCCAAGCCCTCTGGAACCTCGGAGCCGGCATGCACGGCGTGGTCATGGGCTCCGCGCTTTACGGCACGGTGCTGGGATCCATGATCGGATCCTGGCCGACCGACCGCTTCGGCCGCAAGCCCACGCTGCTCAGCATCGGAGTGCTCTATCTCATTTCCGCCGTCTGGACCGGCCTCGCCAATGACCCGTGGTCGTTCATCGTCGCGCGCTTCATCGGCGGACTCGGCATCGGCATCTGCACCGTCACCGCCCCGCTTTATATCTCGGAAATCTCCCCGCCCGACCGCCGCGGCCGCCTCGCGGGCATGTTTCAATTCAATATCGTCCTCGGCATACTCGTCGCCTTCCTATCCAATTTCCTGTTGAAAGGAATCGGCGAAAATGCGTGGCGCTGGATGATGGCCTCCGCCGCCTTTCCCTCCATCATTTACACCTTCGCCTGCTTCCTTATTCCCGAAAGTCCGCGCTGGCTCTTCAACCGCCGCCGCAAAGCCGAAGCGCGCCAGGTGCTGGGCCGCATCATGCCCGGCGCCACGGACGAAACCATCGACGCCTATGCCGCGGAAATTTCGGAAGCCGGCCGCGCCAGCGCCGCCTCCGCCACCGGCTTTTGGACCCGCCGCCTGCGGAAGCCGATCTGCCTGGCGTTCTTCATTGCGTTCTTCAATCAATTGTCAGGCATCAATGCGGTCCTTTATTTCGCTCCGCGCATCTTTGGCCTGACGGGCAGCGAAAACGTGCTCGCCCAGTCGATCGGCATCGGCATCACCAACCTCGTTTTCACCTTCGTCGGTCTCTGGCTCATCGATCGCCTCGGCCGCCGCACTTTGTTATACATCGGCTCCTTCGGCTACATTCTTTCCCTCGGCCTGTGCGCCACCGCCTTCTTCACGTGGGCCCCGCAATTCCGCGCCGCCTCCGCCGCCGTCGATGCCAAACAAGCCGTCGCCGACCTCGCCGGCGCCAACCCCGCCCGCGTCGCTTCCCGCACCGCCGAACTGGAAGCCAAGGTCCTGGCCCTGACGCACGCCGCCGCCGATCCCGCCGCCGGCGTCACCCCCGTTTCCCTGCCCGCCGGTGCCACCCCGGATCAGATCAAAACCACCGCCAACACCACTCTCCAACAAGCCTCCGAAGCCACCGGCCGCGGCGGCCTCATGGTGCTGCTCTGCATCTTCGCCTTCATCGCCTCCCACGCCATCGGCCAGGGCGCGGTCATCTGGGTCTTCATCTCGGAAATTTTTCCTGACAGCTACCGCGCCTCCGGCCAATCCCTCGGCAGCGCCACGCACTGGGTCTTCGCTGCGCTCCTGACCACCGTTTTCCCTATCATGATGGCCGCTTTCGCTCCCGGCTATGTCTTCCTTTTCTTCACCTTCATGATGGTGCTCCAACTGATCTGGGTGAAGCGCATGGTCCCCGAAACCAAAGGCGTCGCCCTGGAGGAAATCCAAAAACAACTCGGCATCGCCCCCTGACATCCCACCCGGAAAAACACGGCCAAGTGCAGCCCGCCCGGCAAAACCTAGCGTTTTTTGCGTTTCTTTTTTTGGGATAGGGTGAAAGCCGGCCCTTTGCTTCCGGCATGTTTTCCGGTCCGCTCCCCCGGCACCGGCGGGGTGGCGGCCTGGCTGCTGGGAACGTCATCCGGCATCCTCCATTTTTTGGAGGCCATGCCCTCATTCCACATGCGTTCAGCCTCCGCCAACGCTTCGGGTCCGACAGGCAAAACCGCGTCCTCCGCTGTTCCCGACGCCTGCGCTCCATGCGCTGCCGACTTGTCCGGGCCCCGCGCTTTCAACCGGGCTGCCTGGCGCACCTCCCACTCGGCCAAAGCCATTTCGTAGGATCGCTGCGCCATCCTCCTGGCCTGGGGCGATAGATAATAAGCCACAAATTCCGGATCCGCCGCCGCGCTGGGGCTCAGATTCCGGATATCCGCCGGCCGCGGCGGACGTGGTTTCACGTCCCATCCTGCCAGCGGATCCGGCTCCGGCCGCCGACTGAAACGCTTGGCGGCGGCCATGGCGATCTCCTTCCCCAATAGCTCCTTGGCCAACTCCCTGACCGCGTCCTTCGACCAAAATAAATGCCAGGTCATCCCATGATCCTCCGGCATGCTCTTCCCGATGGCGGCCTCCAATTTCGCCTCCTCCTCCGGCGTCATCCTGACTTTACATTCCCTGCTTTTTAAGGCCGCATACTTCGCGGGCAGCTCCTGTTTTCGTTTCAGCAGGGAAACATAAGCCTTGGTCACGCCGAACTCCTTCGCCAGGCTTACGCCTTTCTCCCCCGCCAACACCCGCCGCGTCACTTCCTGAACCTGCTCCCGCGTCAGGCGTCCGGCCTGCTTTTTGCCAGGGGTTGATGCGCCGGAGGGGATTGGGTCGGACATAAGGAAGTCAAATAAACTTGTCAGGCAGGCCGCGGACAGGCCACCATGTTTCTTTTATGACTCTTTGATCCGATGCTTCAAGCGCGGAAGCACCATCGGCGATCACGGACAAACAAAGACTTGCGTTCATCAACCGTCGGCTGTCTGCTTCTCTATGTCATTGAACCGGAGCGAATTAATCTGAGCACCCCCCTTCCCCCGGAGCGGATCGCTTTTCTGGGCGATTACCTGCCACGTCTGTGCGGGATCGCCACTTTCACCCACGATCTCTGCGAATCCGTCAGCCGCGCCGCTCCCTCGGCGCAATGTTATACGGGTGCCGTGAACGACCGGGTGGAGGGCTACAAATACTCCCCGCGCGTCCGTTTCGAGTTGTTGGAAAAAGACCTCGATTCCTATCGCCGCGCCGCTGATTTTCTAAACTTCAACAACGCTCAGATCCTGTGCGTCCAGCATGAGTTCGGCATCTATGGCGGTCGCGCCGGCAGTCATCTTTTGGCGCTTCTCAAGGAAGTCCGCATGCCGGTGGTGACCACGCTGCACACCATTTTGCAGAATCCCGACGCCGCCCAGCGGAAGGTGATGGAGGAACTCGTCCACCGCAGCGACCGGCTGGTGGTCATGGCCAAAAAGGGTCAGGAAATCCTGCATTCCACCTATCAGGTTCCGTTTTCGAAAATCGACATCATCCCGCACGGCATCCCGGACATCGCCCTGAAGCCCTCCCATCTTTCCAAGGCCCAGTTCGGCGTGGAGGGCCGGCATGTGCTCCTGACCTTTGGATTGCTGGGACCGGGAAAAGGCATCGAACATGTCATCGAGGCCCTGCCCGCCATTGCCCGCGCGCACCCTAACGTGGTCTATCTGGTTCTGGGCGCCACGCATCCGCATTTGCTTGCCAGGGAAGGCGAGCGCTACCGCCTGAGTCTTGAGAGGCTCGCAGAGGACCGGGGCGTGAAGGAACATGTTATATTTTACAACCGTTTTGTCAGCCCCGAGGACCTGACGGAATTCATCGGCGCGACCGATGTCTATCTGACGCCCTATCAAAACGAGGCGCAGATCACCTCCGGCACCCTGGCCTATGTGTTCGGAGCCGGAAAAGCGGTGGTCTCCACGCCCTACTGGCATGCGCGGGAATTGTTGGCGGATGGGCGCGGCACCCTGGTTCCGTTCAATGATCCCGCGGCCATCGCCGAGGGTGTTTGCGGGTTTCTGGATCACCCCGCCCGGCTCGCGGCGGTGCAGAAAACCGCCTGGGACATGGGCCGGGAAATGATCTGGCCGGCGGTGGCGGAACGCTATCTGGAGTCCTTCCAGCGCGCCCGCGCGGACCGCCACGCCACACCCCGCAGTGCGTTCGGGGGCTGGACGCTGGCCAGCCGGCCCTACGATTTGCCGCCGCTCCGGTTGGACCACCTTTGCCGGATGAGCGATGGCACGGGCATTTTCCAGCACGCGATTTTCAATGTGCCGGACTTCCACCACGGCTACTGCACGGACGACAACGCCCGCGCCTTCATCCTCTGCAATCTGTTGGACGACACCGGCATCGGCCTCCATGGCGACAACCTTGAAGGACTGGCGACCTCCTATCTGGCTTTCCTGGCCGCCGCGCTGAACCGCGATACCGGGCGCTTCCGGAATTTCATGAGCCACGGCCGCCAATGGTTGGAGGATTGCGGCAGCGAGGACAGCCATGGCCGCGCGCTTTGGGCCCTGGGCACCGGCACCTCCGGCGCACGCAACGACGGGCGCCGGCGCCTCTGCATCCAGCTTTTCACCCTGGGCCTGCCCGCAGTCAAAAACTTCTCCTCGCCCCGCGCTTGGACCTTCGCCCTGCTCGGCCTTCACGGCTTCCTGCGCGAGTTCCCGGACCACACGGAGGCCCGGGAAATCCGCTTTTTCCTGACAGAAAATCTCATCCGGCTCTGGAACGAATGCGCCACGGAAAACTGGCCTTGGTTTGAATCCATCGCCACCTACGACAACGCCAGGATTTGTCAGGCGCTCATCGCCGCCGGCCGCACCATGCCGCATCCGGAAGCACTGGAGATCGGCTTGAAAAGCCTGCGCTGGCTGGCCTCCATCCAGCGCACCCAGGCCGGAAATTTCCGCCCCATCGGCAGCAACGGATTTTATGTCAGGGATGGCGCGCGGGCCGACTATGACCAGCAGCCCGTCGAGGCCCAGGCCATGGTTTCCGCCTGCCTTGAAGCCTTCCATGCCACCGGCGATGCCTTCTGGACCCGCGAAGCCCGCCGCGCATTCGAATGGTTCCTCGGCCGCAATGACCTCGGCCTGCCGCTCTACGATCCCGGCAACGGCGGCTGCGGCGACGGCCTGCATGTGGACCGCGTCAACGAAAATCAGGGCGCGGAATCCACCCTGGCCTTCCTCCTTTCCCTAGCTGAAATGAACCACTCCGAAATCCACCTTCCCCCAGCATGAGCCGCGTCCCCCTGCGCCGCCACGAGATCACCCTGCTGCCGGAAAGCGCCCGCGTCATCATCCGTCCTTTTGTCCCCTCCGACCCTCAACGGATCGCCACCATCATCGGCCGCGCCCTGGCGCTGACCGAGGATGAGGTCGCATTGGAACTGGAGGCCGTGCAGCTGGAATTCGATTCCCGGCACTACAATGTGGACATCCAACTCCGGGAGCACTATCAAAAAGTCGTCCCCCATCTTTTCACCCAGCGCCCGCTTTCGCCGGCCCGGGAGCTTTTGATAGGAGCGCTGTTTTCGGGCGAGTATGCCTTGGAATCCGCCGCGCTTTTCAATCCATCCATCATCCCCCATCCTGACCAATCCGGCGTGCCGGCCGGCGGCCTGCGGTTTATCATGAGCCTGCGGGCGACCGGTGAGGGACACATCTCCTCCATCGAATTCCGGGACGGCCACATTTCCCCGGAGGGAGAGATCAGCCTGGCCCCGGTCTCGCGTTTTGTCACGGTTCCGGACGTGGTCCCCAACCCCAGCTACCGCCGCCGCCGATTTGTTATCAAACTGCATGAAATGGGCCTCGACAATGATTGCGCCAACGCCGTCATGGCTCCCCTCGCGGAGGACTTCAGCCGCAGTGACCTGTCCCAAAGTCTGGACATCGTCCGCCGCCAGACCGCCCCCGTGACCCACGATGTGCGGCGCACGCTGGAGTTCATCCAGTGGCTGGCGGATTCCAATTACGAGCTGCAATTCCCGGCCCGCCTGGCCCTGAGCGAGCGCATCCTTTTCCCCGTTTCCGCCAACGAAAGCAATGGCATCGAGGACGCCCGGTTTGTCAGGTTCACGGAGGAGGACGGCCAGGTGATGTATTACGCCACATACACCGCCTATAACGGAAGGGCCATCCTGCCCCAATTGATAGAAACCGTGGATTTCCTGAAATTCCGCGTCCTGACCCTCAATGGCAGCGCGGTGCAGAACAAGGGCATGGCGCTTTTCCCCCGCCGCATCCATGGCCGCTATGCCATGCTATCACGTCAGGATGACGAAA
>JAQGPD010000383.1 GCA_028293305.1 Verrucomicrobiales bacterium
AAACTCATCCCGCCCCTCCCCCTCCTCCAAAAAATAAGCCTTCCCCGCAATCCGCGACACCACATGAAAAACCCCAGCCTGGGAATCAGGAAACAAAAAAGGTCGGGATCGGGGCATGCAAACAGCGTTAACCATTCCAACAACAAAGTCAAATTTATCGTGCATATTGCATGGCAAATTGTTCATGGTGTCTTGCATGGCAAATTGTTCATGTCAGCGGGTTCCAGCGCCTTACCCAGCGCAGCGTCGCGTTCATCCGCTGGTTGCGGCAAAATTTCTGGTCCTGGATTCCCCTGACCGACCTCAGGGCCATCCTCACGCAACTCTACCGGAACTCATGACCCCTAACTCGGACACCGTTGTTTGCCGGTTCGACATAGATCCTGTCGGGTCAACGACTATTTAAGCCAATTTGCATGGTAAACTGTTTTGTTGGCCAGTTTGCATGGTAAACTGGTTTCGGTCGGGTCAACGACTATTTTGGCCAGTTTGCATGATAAACTGTTTTGGCATGGTAAACTGTTTTGCCATCCCGCTGAGTGAAAAGCAGTGACGACGCTAAGAAAATTCACGTGGATACCATATCGAAAATGCTCCCAAGGTCAATCCACCCCCCTTTATCGCAGCGCCCGACCCGCCACGTCTGACAAGTGATTTTTTCTGTTTGTTATAATCCGCCTCCAATATCCTGATGCGTCGCATCGACTTTTGGACTTCATTGGAACTATCGAGCAAAATCGAGCGGATGTGTGCCAGATCCAAAACCTTGGCAAAAGCGGGTTCGGTCCTCAGCGCATAACATTCGGTCCCGTCGGCTAGTTCCTCCTGGTCTGACACCCACACGGCCAATGGCTCCGAGATAACAATTTCCAAAATGCTGTATAAATCCCGGATTTGACCTTCGAACATTTCGCAGGGGAGTTTCTCATGGAAATCCCACAATGGGTCGTGCGAGCCCCCACGGCGGGCCAGATACATATCCGTTATGAAACGGCAAACGGATCGGGCAAGCACGGGGCCCCATTCTGAACCGTTACCGCCGAGGACTCGTATCACGGCATCATCGACATCTGTCCATTCCTTCCCTGTTTCCAAGTTCAGCACCCTGCCATTGAGCCAAAAATAATCGGCTTTTTCATCTTGCTGGTCCATGTGGCAACGGAGATTTTCCTGCAGGCAGAGTTAGCCGACAAATGATCGTTTCGGCGCACTTTGATGTCAGCCGTAAGTGAGAAAATTATGGTTTTACCGGACGGCTCCTCTCTCTCCATCCACCGGCCTACAACAACCCGCGTCGTTTGAAGTCGAAGAGGTTGATCTTGTGGGACTTTTGGATCATCTCGAGGGTGAACTTCAGGAGGCAGATTTCCCAAGTGTCGTCCACTCCCAGCACGACGGCGGAGAGGGGATTTCCGGAGGCGTTGACCTCGGCGAGGACGCGCTCGGTGACGACCGGCAGGGAGTCGTGGACGAGGGACTCGGTGACATCGCTCTTTTTGAAGGAGAAGCCGTATTGGAGGAGCGCGGCATTCGTGTGGCTCATGCGTTCCTTCATCCATTGGGCAAAGGCGGAGGCCCCTTCCCCGAAGCCCTCGAATTCCAAATCGGCATATGGCTCCGGTTTGAGAATGGTGGGCCGCTGGGCATGGATCTGACCGCTCCTCACGCGGACCTGCTGGACATCGTCCATCAGTTCGCTGATCAGGTGGAATTGGAAGCTGGTCGTCCCGAAGGTGTCTATGCGCCGGTCAGGCTCATGAAGCACCTCAGTGGTTTCCAGCGCGTATTGAATGCTGTCCTCGGAATACATCTCTTCCTTCCAGCCTAGGGGCAAAAAGGGGCGGGGTCCAACGGAATCATGGAAATGTGTAAAACTTGCCTCCGCTCCTCCGTTGGCCTATACGTAATACCCTTCAAACGCCCCGCGCGATTGATTCCATTCCTGCTTTTTCCATGAGCTGCACCAATATCCGCTTCACCCGCTCCCGCCGGGATTTCCTCCGCCACGCCGGCGCGGGCTTCGGAGCCTTGGCCCTCACGCACCTGCTCCGGGAAAACGCTCCCGCCGGAACTCTGACGCTGCCTCTGCCGCATCGTGCGCCAAAGGCCCGCAGCGTCATTTTCCTCTTCATGGAAGGCGGACCGAGCCATATCGACCTCTTCGACCCCAAGCCGGAACTGAATCGACTGGCCGGTCAAAAAATCCCTGACAGCTTCCGCCGGGTCATCACGGCGATGGGCGAATACAGCTCCCCGCTGCTCGGCTGCAAACGCACCTTCAAACAACACGGGCAAAGCGGAACCTGGGTCAGCGATTGGCTCCCGAAAATCGCGGAATGCTCCGACGATCTCGCGGTGATCCGCTCGTGCTGGGCGGACGGCATCAACCATTCCTCCGGCGTCTGCCAGATGAATACGGGCAGCACCCTGGCGGGCCGCCCTTCGTTGGGATCATGGGTCAGTTATGGACTGGGCACTGAAAATAAAGACCTTCCAGCGTTCGTCGTGCTCCAGGACAACCCCTCGCCGGTCATCAATGGCCCGCGGAATTGGAGCGCCGGGTTCATGCCCGCCGCCTACCAGGGCATCCGCCTGACCTCGGGCACGGAACCCATCCCGAACCTGAATCTCCCCGCCGGAATCGACGCCAATCGTCAGGAAAACCGCCTCGCTTTTCTCAATCGGCTGAACCGGTCCTACGCCGACAGCCACCCGGAGCAATCCGAACTCGAGGCGCGCATCGCTTCCTATGAGCTCGCCTATCGCATGCAGTCCACCGCGCCGGACGCCGTGGACCTGACCCAGGAAACCGAGGCCACCCAAAAACTCTACGGCCTGGACCAAAAACCCACGGAAACCTTCGGCCGCATGTGCCTGCACGCCCGCCGTCTCGTGGAAAGGGGCACGCGATTTGTCCAGCTTTACAGCGGAGCCGGCAGCAAGTGGGACGCCCACAGCCGCATGGAGGAAAATCACAGCAGCCTCTGCCGCTCCATCGACCAACCCATCGCCGGGCTCCTCCGCGATTTAAAATCTCGCGGCCTGCTGGACTCCACCCTTGTTGTGTGGGGCGGGGAATTCGGCCGCACCCCGCAGAGTGAAAAAGGCGATGGCCGCGACCACAACCCGACCGGTTTCACCATGTGGATGGCCGGCGGCGGAGTGAAAGGCGGGCAAACCATCGGCTCCACCGACGAATTGGGCCTCCACGCCGTGGACCAACGGCTCCATATTCACGATCTCCACGCCACTATCCTTGAAGCGCTAGGCCTCGATAACATGGACTTGGTGTATAAATACAAAGGCCGCCCCGAGCGCCCCACCCTGAACGAAGGCAGCGCCTATCAACAACTTT
Source organism: Verrucomicrobiales bacterium (assembly GCA_028293305.1). Classification (GTDB taxonomy): domain Bacteria; phylum Verrucomicrobiota; class Verrucomicrobiia; order Verrucomicrobiales; family V1-33; genus CAIZWU01. The sequence goes on from JAQGPD010000383.1 coordinate 3,356, forward strand.
TCGGCTAATACCACCTACCATTTCCATAAAGAAACAAGCATTTTGACAAGACCGTCTCCCGGCAAGTTGACAGCTGGGGTTGTGGCCACAAAATGAAAAGACCGCGTAGCGGTCACGGAAGGTAGCCGTGGGATTCATCCCACGGACTAACCGATAGTCATTGTTGCGCCGCGTAGCGACGCCGGAATAGACCGTGAAACATATTCCGATCCACAATTGGTTTTACTATCAAAAGCGCCACCCGACGGCAGTGCCTGCGTTAACCTCCTCACCGCCCCCTGACCTAACGCACCCCGGCCGGTTCCAGCCGGTCGCTCATGGGCATGGAAATCGGACCAGCCAGGACTTTGGGAGCCGGGATGGTAGCCATCGGAGCGCGCGGCCCCAATAACAACTCGTCCAAAGCCGGCCCCAGCGCGGGATATTCAAAACGGAATCCCATTTCCATCAATCGTCCTGGAAGCCCGCGCCGGCCGGTCAAAGCGAGCGATCCATCTGAACCCATGACCCAGGCCGCCGCGCGGATCAGCCAGACCGGCATCCCCGGCATCCAGGGCCGACGGTAAAGCGCCCGCAGCTCCGACATCATCTCCGCATTGCTGACCGCGCCCGCCGTGCAGGCATTAAAAATCCCCTCCATCCGTTCATCCTCAACGGCTTTCACAAAAATCCGGTCCATATCCCTACCGTGGATCCAGCTCACCATCTGCCGCC
>JAQGPD010000388.1 GCA_028293305.1 Verrucomicrobiales bacterium
GCGCAGCACGGCATTATACCAAATGCTGGCCTTTTCGCCGAGCGTCACATCGCCGATCACGGTGGCATTGGGGGCGACAAATGCGGAGGAAGGGATGACGGGCTGGCGCAGAAAAAAGGCTGGAGGACTGGACATTTGGAAAATTTGCACATTTCACGGCGGTTTGCCGGAAATTTTTATAACATTCAGCATTCATATGATTTGACTTGGAAAAGGGTAGTTCTTAAAAGTCTGGCTGTCCCCGGAGCGCCCCCGGCCAGGGATTCTTTCACCATCAACCATCATTCACTTATATGAACAAAGCTGAACTCATCGACGCCGTGCAGAAATCCTACGGTGCGGAAACCACCAAGAAGCAAGCTGCGGATGCCGTGGCCGCGGTGCTCGAAGCCATTGCCAAAGGCGTGAAGAAAGATAAAGCGGGGGTGCAGATCATCGGATTCGGCACTTTCAAAGTGGCGCTGCGCAAAGCCCGTAAAGGCCGCAACCCAAAAACCGGAGCCGCCATGAACATCAAGGCCTCCAAGAGCGTTCGTTTCACCCCCTCCTCGGTGTTGAAAAAGAGCCTCTAAATCCAAACTTCCCGCCGCCGGCACCTCACCGGCGGACACTCGTAAACAGCAACCCGGCTGCCGTTTCCACGGCAGCCGGGTTTTTCATGCCGGATATCCGCGGCATCCATCCTGACAAACAAAACGGATCCGATCCGTAATATGCTATAGCAACTTTTGTTGCGCGGATTTTAAACTCTCCGGCGTAAAAATGTTATTCCGTTTTGGAATTCCTGACAAATCGCCGGGACGTTATCCGGCGGTTTCGCTTTCCGGGCATTGGCTGTGACCGGGAGCAAGACATTGGCGGACGGCGTCGGGGGCCTCCGACAACAGCCTGTGTCCGGCACCGGCTTGAATCCGGAGCCGGAAACCTGGTAGGCGCGCCACGGTTTCCCGCGCCACCGCCGTGAATTTTTCGTCCTCGCCGCCGGCCAGCCAGAGGCCCTCAAGCGTGGTCAGGGAGCTCAAGCCCGGCACCGGATTCTCCTGGGCGCCGAGTGACCAATCCAGAAACGCACCGGCGATTTCCTCCCGCCAAGGTTCTGTCAGGCCCGCGTCCCGCGGCGGGGAGGCTGTGGAATTGCCGGATGTCAGGACGGATTGGCTGTTCCATTGGTCCAGCACCTCCTCCCACGGCCTGGAGCGGCAGCGGACCGCCCATGTGGCATCCGAGCGGAGACGGTCCACGCGGTCCGTTTCATCCGTCAGTCCGGGATGGGCGGAGAGGATGACCACACGGGACCACAGCGCGGGGCGGTCCAGCAACACGTGCAGCGCCAGACGGCCGCCGAGGGAATAACCTGTCAGGGTGCGCGGGCCGGCGGATGGCAGGGACTGCACGCGGTCATTGAACCAGGCGGCAAATCCTGTCAGGGTGCGGGCGGTCGGGTGGTGACGCCGGATTTCCCAAAGATTCCAAGCCGTCGCCGCGAGCCCGGGCGGAAGGCATGCGTCCCAGTCGGAAGGCAGGCCGAAATTTCCATGGAGAGCGTGGATCATGGGGTGGCGTGGGAGAGGGCGGCGGGGCCGGCGCGGGAGTGCGCCATTTCAGGTTAGGGAAGGGCGCGGTTGGCGGCCTGCCAGGCTTGGCGGAATTGTTGGGTGGCCTCCGCGCGGGGATGCAGTTCAATCACGGCGCGGGGCGGGAGATTTGTCAGGCCCGACTTGGGTTCGTGGATGGTCCGGTGCTCCAGACCCCACTGCCGGGCCCATCCCTCGAAGGAAATGCCGTGGGGATTTTCCATCAGCTGTTTTTCAAAAGCTGTCAGGCCCGCGAGGGAAGGAAGCTGGGAGAAGATCTTGCCGCCGGCATTCTGGATGATGACGATGCGCAGCCGCGGAATGTCCAGCTGGGCCACCATCCAGAGCGCGGCCGGATCATAAAGCGCGGTGAGGTCGCCGACCAGACACCAGGCTTCCCCCGCGTCCGCTGCGAGGCCCAGGAAGGCGGAGAGATTTCCATCAATGCCGTTGGCGCCACGCAGGGCGCGCGCGTGGCAGGGTTGGGCGGGGGCGGCGCATAGATTCCATTGCCGGATGGCTAGGCTGTTGCCGGTGAACACCACGGCCCCGGCGGGGATGAGGCGGGAGAGTTGCCGGATGAGTGCAGGCTCCGAGGCGGGATGGGCTTCCAGACAGGATGTCAGGGTGGTGCCGGCAATCGGATAGTGACTCGGCGGATCCTTCACGGAAACGGCGCCGTGGGACGGTTCCAAAGTGAAAAATGGCAGGTCGCCGATGGGCCTGACGACCGAGGGCCGGGCCAAGCCGGGATGGCCACTGCGGGTGAAATGGGTGACGGGGATATTCGGGTTTAGCTCGAGGTCCCGCCAGAACCGGCAGGAGGGCACGCCGCCGATGCGGATGACGGATTCATGCGGGATTTTCGCCAGGATTTCGTCGCCGCCGCGCAGGAGCCGCGAAGCCAGCGCGGGGCTTTCGCGCAGGCCGGATGCGGCTTCGGCATGGATGGGGCAGGGCAGGGTTTCCAGCCAGGCTGCCACGACTGGGATTTCGGAGGACAGCAGATCGCCCACCAGAATGAGGGAGGAATGCGTGATGGGTGAAGCCGCGGGCGGGTTTCCGGACGGGTCATCATCCGATGACTTTGGGCGGGAAAGTGCTAGTTCCGCATTGTCAGGAATCCGGATTCGCGAACCGGCGAGGCGCAGTGGAGGGAGGTCGGCGGCGGAGGGTTCCTCAAGGCAGAGATTCACATGCAATGGCGCCCGGCGGTCCCACGACGCCAGTCCGGCAAGGCGCACGGCGGTTTGCTGGGGAACGGAGAGATCAATTGTCAGGGAAGGATAGGGTCCGAAGATGGCTTCCTGCTCGATGGCCTGGGGAGCGCCGGTTTTCCGGTAATGGGCGGGCCGGTCCGCGGTCAGGGCGATGAGTGGCAGACCTTGATAGTGGGCCTCGATGACGGCGGGGAGGAGTTCGGCGGCGGCGGTTCCGGAAGTTGTTATGACGGCCACCGGATTTTCGTGATCCATGATGCGGCCAAGGGCGAAGAAAGCGGCGGATCTTTCCTCGAAATGATGCCAGAGGCGCAGTCCGGGAATGGCGGCGAGGAGGACGAGGAGGGCGCTGTTCCGGGCTCCGGCGCAGATGATGAACTCGCGGACGCCGGTGTGATCCAACAGGCCTTGCAGCGTGGCGGCGGGCAGGGCGGCGGAGTTGTCAGGAGACGGGGCCGGAGCCGTCGCGGAGTCGGGGTCAGGCATGGATGGCGTCGAGTTCAAAGGCGTGTCGGATCCAGTTGCGTTTGAGTTCGAGCTCCGCCCATTCGTTTTCAAACATGCTGCCTGCGACCAATCCGCAACCGGCGGGAAGATGAATGGCCTTTTCCTCCCAGAACAATCCGCGGATGGCCACCAGAAAAACGGCGCCTCCGGGCCAAACCGCGCCACAGGGAGCGCCAAAAAAGGCCGGGACGGCGCAGCGGCCCCGCCAGGTCAGGAGCTGCTCCAGGGTTTCCGGCGTGCGGGGGGAAATGCCCAACGCCGGCGTGGGATGCAGCAGATGGATCAGGTCGTTGAGGGCCTGTCCGGCGGGTGCGGCGGGCAGGTCAACGGTCAGAGTGGTGCGCAGATGGCGCACGGTGCCGAGCGGGACGATTTCGCGGGCGGTCAGGGTGACTTTTCCCAGGCCGGCCAGGCGGCGGTGGAGTTCGTCGACCACTATCTCGTGTTCCCGTGCCAGCTTGGGACCTTGGCGCAGATCCGCTTCATGCTGGGCGTCGGCGGTGCCGGCCAGGGCCATGGTCACCAGCCGGTTTCCTGACAAATGAAACAGGACCTCCGGCGTGATGGTCGCGAAGCCGCCGCGGCCATCGCTCCAGGCGGCGGCATAGCCCTTGCCGACGGTGCGGGAGGGATGCAGGAGCGCATGCAGGGCCGGGGCCGGATCCGAAGCGAGCCGCGCGGCGGCGTTGCTGGCGGGGACGACTTTTAAAAGTCGGCGCTGGCGGATCCCCAGCATGGCTTCATTGAAAACCGCTTCAAAGGCCCGGCGGTCCGCATCCTGCCAGGTGGCCTCCAGCCCGCGCGCCGGCGGCGGCGCACCCGGCCGGCCGAGTCGGCGGGGGATGTGCCAGGGCCCGGGCGAGGAAAGCGTGAAGTCATTGATATAAAAAGCCGTGCCTTCGTCCGGAGGGAGCGCGGAAGCCTGGAAGGGGCCGCGCCCCTCGATCCGCGTGCCGTCCGGCAGATCCAGACAGGCCCAGGCTTCACCCGGACCGGGCGGGGCGAGCACGGGAAGGGACTGGGAAAGGGACGGCGGGAGGCCAGGCATGACGTTGGAAACAACGAAACCATGGGCGTCAGGGGAACCCGCCACAAGCCGGAATCCGCCGGATGGGGCCTTCCAGCTTTTTTTTCCCTATGGGCAAGATCAGGATTGCCTTCCGCTCCCATACGCGCAATTTTTGCGCCCGCGGGAGCCAGCTAACCCTCCCTCAAAACAAATCGCAATGGGATACGAAATCGAAGGGACCATCAAGGTCATCATGGACGTCATGACGTTTGGCAGTGGCTTCACGAAACGTGAATTTGTCATCACCTCCGGGGATGACCGCTATCCTCAGGACATCAAAATGGAATTCGTCAAAGACAAGGTCTCCTTGTTGGACCGCTTCCGTCCTGGGCAAAAAGTGAAAGTGGGTTTTGAAATCCGCGGAAACGAAAACAACGGCAAGTATTACGTGAGCCTCAGTGCTTGGCGCATTCATCCGGCCGATGGCAGCGAAGGCGGATCCGATGCCCCCATGGAGCGTCCCCGCGAGCCCTCCGGCCCACCGCGTCAGGATCGCGGTGGATTCGGCGGTGGCCGTCCTCCCGGCGGCGGCGCTGCTCCGGAACGTCGTGGCGGCGGCGGCTTTGACCGCGAGCGCAGCGGCCCGCGCGGCGGTGCCCCGGACCGCCGTGGTGGCGGAGGCGGCGGAGGCGGCGGACGTGACTTCGAAGACGGCGGCGGTGCCGGACGTCGCGGAGGTAAATACGAGGAAGATGACGTGGATTTTTAAAATCCAGCGCATCGGCTGATAGCAGAATGTCGCCGGAAAGCATTCTCCTATTTTTAAATCCGGACAGCTTCCAGCGTGTCCGTCGGGTAACCGGCCTATCAAAAATTTAAAACCCCGTCCCCAGCCCTTCAGGCCGGACGGGGTTTTTTCGTGGTGGGGTCTCTCCTTGGGACTGCAAGGCGATCCAAGCGTTTGATGGCCAGATTGCGGGCCATTTTTCCCGCGGTGCCCTGCAACGCTCAAAGGCTTGAATGCTCTGTTGGCCTTCACCGCTCCCTTAAGCTTGTTTTGCCCTGCATGAGCAAACACCCCGCCCCGTTGCCTTTACTTGCCCGCGCCTTGGCTTTTACGGATGCTTCGCGCGAACCCCGGTCCAACTCCAGACAACCAGTCGCCAATCAATCCATGCCGGACAACCGCCCTGGCGGTCTCTTTTTACACCCGGGTGAGCCCCGCCCGCTTCAGCAAGCCGTGGACTGAGCGGGGACGTTGTGCAACTCCGGGAGATATCATTGCTGGAAAATGCTCCCATTCTCCGTTGTGGGTGCCCCGCAGTCCCAAGGCATTTCAAATTTTGCCATGGCCGGGCCGGACTCGGGAGGGGCTGAAAATCAGAGCACCAGTGATCAATAGAATCAAGCTGCGCAGCAGCGGCATCAGCATTCAACGAGCAAGATAGGACTCTCCCAACATGCTGTTAATTTTT
>JAQGPD010000402.1 GCA_028293305.1 Verrucomicrobiales bacterium
TAACCATATCCCGTTGCCATCCATTGGAACTGTCCAGCGCCGCCACCAGCTCCGCTGTCGTCCGCCCTGCCAGGATGGGAACGGGCTTCCGCTTCCAGCCTTCCGGCACGATCCGATACAGCCGTCCCCGGTCCTGCCCGGCGCGCACATCCAGCCGTTCCTGCATTTCCGGAGCGATCCACTCCGGATGTTCCAATACAAAACGATACATATCCGCGACATAGAGCGCGCCGTCCGGGCCGGTTTTGAGCGAGACCGGACGGAACCAATGGTCCGTGCTAGCCAAAAATTCGCTCTGTTCCTCGTCCCCGGCGCGGCGGCTGGAGAATCCGGTGCCGCGGCGCTCCAACACCTCGCGGTGCACGACATTGTGCACCGGTTCACAGATAAAAACGCTGGTGTCGAAGTCCGGGCCGAAAAGTTCATCACGATACGGCATCGGGCTGCAGGCGCTGGTGACATGGTTCAAGCTCCAAGGCTGATTTGGCCGCACCATGGCCGTGCTGACGGGCATCACCCGCGTGGACTCCGCGTAATCCGCCAGCACCTGACAGACGCTTTTCACCGGAAGCCGCGGATTCCGCCTCAGGTAGTGCTCCGGCAAGGTGACATGCCACAGCCAGGTGGAATTGTTATTGCCGAACCAGTGGCCCCAGTCATCGCGCCGCAGTCCATATTGGGAGGCCGAGGAAACCGTTTCCAACGCGCCGGTGTCCGGCCTGAAGCGCACGTCGCGGCCGCTGATGGCTATTTCCTGGCCCGTGGCGATGGACTTCAAATGGCCGCCGCTATCGCCATTCGCCACATAGATCCAACCGTCCAGGCCGCGGTCAAACCCATTGAAATGATGTTGCTGATTCCCCGGATGAAATCCCGTCAGCAGCACCTTCCTGACATCCGCCCGGCCATCGCCATCGCTATCCTCCGCATAAAAAAGATCCGGTGCCGCCGTGATCAGGACGCCCCGGCCCCACGGCATCAGGCTGGTGGGATAGGGCAGACCCTCAAGAAAAACCGTGGCGCGTTCATAGCGCCCATCGCCGTCCGCATCCTCCAATATTTTCACCACCCCGCCCGGCTGGCCTTTTCCGTCAAGCCCGAGGGGATAGTCACGCATCTCCACCACCCACAGCCGCCCCCGCGCGTCCCAGTCAAACGCCACCGGATCCACCACCTCCGGTTCCGCCGCGACGAGTTCCACCAGAAATCCCGGGCGCACCCGGAAAGCAGCCAGGGCCTCCGCCGGGGACTTCGGCGGCGGCACATCAAAAGCGATCAGTTTTTTGGCCCCGATTTTTTCCACGACCGCCGGCTGCCCATCCGCAGACGGCCGCGTGATGGTCAGCACCCCGTCCCCGATCCTAACGTCCGCTCCGGCCACAGAGGAGGGCTCAACCGCCGCTCCGGTGCGCGGCCCTTCCCTGACAACATGCGACCAACCCCGGACCCAACCGAGGTGCGGCTGCACGTTTTTAGCCCATAGATAAAGGCCGAACCGCGTGTCATTGGAAAACAGAATGTCATCAAAGCCGTCGCCGTTCAAATCCACGAAGCGCAGGCCCGCATCCCTTCCTTCCCCATCCTCCAGCGTCACGTTAGGGGGAAGCTTGTAATCCGCGGCCTTCCATGCGCCGGTTTCATCACGCGTAAAAATCTCATCGCCGTCCCGGCCGCTGACCAATCGCTCCGGCACGCCGTCGCCGTCAAAATCATGCAGCAGTTCCGCAGCCCCCGCCATCGCCGGGGAACCGCAGGCGAAAGCCAACGCCACCGTCCACGACCGGACACGAAAAAACCTAACCATGCGTAAATGGCTGGTGCCGCGCTCTTTTTTCGCCCTTTTTTTCATACCGATAACTTCTCCAAAATGTTTCGCGTAATGCGCTCCACCGCCGGATCGCCTCCCCTCAGCCCGTGCGCCCAGTCCGTGCTGCCGCAGGTGAAAACCGTGCCTCCGCGCCGGTATACCCCCATCACCGCATGCCCCTGCCTGCCATTTTCCCAATGATCATACCACTGGCAGTCGTCCGGATGCCACTGGGCGGGCGCGGTGCCCAGAATTTCGAAGGACTCCGGCGTGCCGTCGCGATGCGTCGGGAACGGAAGACCCTCACGGATTTCCAATTCACAGCCATCGCATTCATAGCCCACGATCGAGTCCTTCCCACCGAACTCATCGCCTTTTTTCAAGCCCGTGCCCGCCAGCACCCAATGCTCCGGCCGGTGCACGGTAAAGGCCCCGCTGCCTTCCATGAGCTGCCCATGACTCCGATGATACCCGCCCCACAGAAAGCCCACTCCTGTTAGCAGATTCTCCGGACGTTTGGTTAGATAATGGCTCCACAGGGACGCCAGGAGCTCATATCCGCCGCGTGCCGCATAGACGGGGTCGGAATGATAGTTCTGCTTCCAGGAGGTCAGCGCCCGCCCCTGCTCCTCATTCCGCACCTGCCAACAACAGACATTCCCGCTGAAAAAGGCGGCATTCCCACCGCCTCCGATAAACTTCTCCAAGGTGTCGCGCATAGGCGCGGACCAATATTCATCATGGCCCACACTCAACACCAGTGCCCGCCCCTCAAGCTCCTCCGGATGAAATTCCAGATCGTTGTTGGCAATATAATCC
>JAQGPD010000658.1 GCA_028293305.1 Verrucomicrobiales bacterium
CGGACCTGACGCCGCCCCTCCCGGCCGTCATGGCGCTCCTCCCCGTCCTCTTCTACGTCGCTGTCATCGGCTCCCTCGCCCTCGGCGCCATGTCCATGATCGCCACCAAAAAAGCCATCGCCGCGGAGGAGTCCGCCCTCGCCCGTGAGCAGGACGAAAATTCCCAACTCGCCGCCATCCAGACGGAACTCGCCGGCATCACCGACGAACAAAACCGCGCCAAGGAAGTGGAAGGCTGGGTGGCCAGCACCACGCCTCTCATGACCATGATCACCAGCGTGATCAACAGCGTGAAAACCGGCAACACCCTCACTTCCCTCCGCCTCTCCCGCACCCCGGAAAATCCGGAACACGTGGAAATGATGCTCCTCATCAACAACGGCGGCAGCGCCCAGGTCGAGGAAACACGCAACGCCCTCTCCAAGGAAGGCTACCAGGCTTTCAAGGAGGAATCCAAATCCGCCGAACGCTCGACCCGCCTCGGCGACGTCACCTACTCCGCCGTCTTCGTCAACACCGGCAAAGGAAACGGCTCCGACGCCGACGCCTCCGCCCCCCAATAACTCCCCGCCCCTCCCTCCCGTCATGAATCAGAAGCACCTCGCCAGCGTCCTCCTCTTCGCGGTCATCATCGCCTTTTCCCAGGGCGTCCTCACGCTTCACAAAAAACGCCAGGCCGCCCAGGAGGCCGCCGAAGCCGCCGAAGCGAAACTCGACTCCGCCTCACGCATGAAGCTGGTCGCCCAAAACGCCCTCAACAGCACCCGCGACTCCACCGCCCCACTCCGGAAATACTACCGCATGTGGCTCCCGGAATTCGAAAAAACCGACTCCGAGGTCAAAGCCAAAAACAGCTTCCTCCAAACGCTCAAGCGCACCCCCAACCTCGTCGTCTTCGACCAGGGCATGAACCCCCTCGCCCCCAACAAGGAAACCACCTACGTCGGCCAACGCGCCACCGGCCGCGCCCGCTTCGAGGGTGACTACCAAAAAAGCATCCAGCTCCTCGCCATGTTCGAGCGCGAGCACCCCACCTCCCGCATTTCCTCCGTGGAAATCCGCAAAGGCCAACGCGCCAACGATGTCGAAGTCTCCCTCCTCGTGGAATTCCCCGTCATCACCGCCCCCCCGGCCGCCGCCACCGCCGCCAAAAAATAACCGAACGCCCCGACCGCCACCGCCATGAGACGCGCCTTTTTCATCCTCCCCCTCCTCACGCTAGCCCCCCTGCCCCTCCGCGCGGACACGGAGGTCCTCCTCCAGCAGCTCACCAGCATCGGCCTCCTCCCCGAGCAAAAACTCGCCCTCCGCCCGGAGGAAAAACTCGACCCCAAACGCGCCAACCCCTTCGCGGAACGCGCCAAGGCCAAGGAAGCCCGAGCCGTCGAAACCGTCGAAACCGAGGAAATCAAAATCCGCCGCATTTTCGATACCCTCAAAATCAGCGGCATCACCAAAGGCCCCTCCGGTTACAGCGCCCTCCTCGGCGATCTCATCCTCGAGGAAGGAGCCCAGGTCCCCCCCGTCATCCCCAACCAGACCCAGATCCTCCGCGTCACCAAGGTCACCGACAAACTTGTCCAAATCGCCTGGGTCGAAGGCGCAGGCTACGAAACCGTCGCTCCCCGCAAAATCGTCAAACGCGTCGAACTCTCCCCCAAAGTCGGCGTCCTCCTCGCCGCCCAACCCGCCGGCACCAACGATCCCAACGCCCTCACCTACCTCGACGAAAACGGCAAAGTCATCTGGCCCACCAAAATGACCCCGGACCTCGAAGGCATGATGGACACCCTTTCCCCCACAAGCACCGCGGACCTCTCCAGCGCCGAGGAAGCCCACCTCCTCCAAGCCCCCGCCCAGGGCGACCTCCCCTCCGGCGACGCCGAAAACGCCCCCTCCACCCTCGAGCCCTCACACGTCCCCGGCTCCGGCCCCAACCTCCTCCCCGGCAGCAAACCCGCCCCCGGCGAAATCGACCCCGCCACCGCCATCGAGGACACCGTCCAACCTCCCGAGCCCGAATCCGAAGGCGCCAACGAAGACCCACCCTCCGCCCCCCGCCCCGGCAGCATCGGAAACTGACCCCCCGCGCCAAGCCGTCCCATGAAAACCCCGCCCGCCGCCCGCACACGATTCCGCTCCAGAGGGTTCTCCCTCCTGGAACTCATGATCGTCGCCTCCCTGTGCGCCGTGGTCTTCACCTCCGGCTCCCTCGCCTACCGCGCCATCGCCAAAAACCAGCGCCGCACCGGCACCTTCCAGGAAGTCTCCCTCACCGCCAACGTCGCCGCCAACTTCTTCCCCGGCACCACCGCCACTCTCATCGACAGTTACTCGGCCCCCAACTACGGCCGCGCCGCCCTCGCCCAGCAAATGCGCAACCTCTTCCATGAAGACGTTGAAAGCGCCAACGCCGTCTTCGCCCTCCCGCGCCTCGGCAACATCAACTCCATCCGCGAGCGCGTCATCACCGTCGGCAATATCATCCCCGCCGCTTACGACACCCCGGAAAAATTCCTCCAGCTCCTCCTCGCCACCCCCTCCACCGCCACCCGCGCCGCCGTCTTCCGCACCTACCGCGGCGCTCCCCCGGACTCCGTCACCTCCGGCACCGTCACCACCTCCGTCACCAACGGCACCATCTTCATCCTCCAACCCTCCGGCGCCACCACCGAACTCTGGACCCGCGCCATCTACGAAATCGACTACATCGGCTACAA
>JAQGPD010000419.1 GCA_028293305.1 Verrucomicrobiales bacterium
TTGCTCGCTCAGGCGCGGCTCGATGGGCACGTCGGCGCGTTCGGAATAACCCACGTTGTTGCTGTGCGGCTCTTCTTTTTCGAGGACTTCCTGTTCCTTGAGGATGGCGATGGCCATTTTCCGTCCATCGAAGCGGTCGAGTCCCGCGAGGTCCTTGCCGGCGAGGTCGTTCAGCACGCCGTGAGGGTGCAGGACATCGATCACTTCCAACTGATGCCGCTGGCCGATTTCAAAGTCCGCCTTGTCGTGCGCGGGGGTCACCTTCAGCACGCCGGTGCCGAATTCAAAATCCACATGGTCATCGCCCACAATAGGAATGGCGGCCTGGTTTTCCAAAGGCAGGGCGCGGCGCACGTGTTTGCCGATGAGGTGGGCGTAGCGCTCGTCCTTCGGATTCACAGCCACGGCGGCATCGCCCGGGATGGTTTCGGGTCGGGTGGTGGCGATGGTCAGCCAAGTGTCCGGCTCTTCCACCACCTGCACTTTGAAATAAACCATGGAACCCTTTTGCGGCTTCATGATGACCTCCTCATCGCTCAGCGCGGTGAGGCTGGACGGGCACCAGTTCACCATGCGTTTGCCGCGGTAGATCAGGCCTTTTTTGTAAAGATCCACAAAGACGCGCTGCACGCAGCGGCTGTAGTCCTCGTCCATCGTGAAGCGCTCGCGGGCCCAGTCGCAGGACGCTCCGAGTTTTTTCAATTGTTGGATGATGATGCCGCCGTGCTTGTCCTTCCATTCCCAAATCTTCTCCACCAACCCCTCGCGCCCGAGGTCATCGCGGTGCTTGATGGTGCCCTGTTTTTTCAGGTTTTTCTCCACCACATTCTGCGTGGCGATGCCCGCGTGATCGGTGCCCGGCAGCCACATCACTTCAAAGCCCTTCATCCGCGCGCGGCGGGCGAGAATGTCCTGAATGGTGTTATTGAGCACATGCCCCAGGGTCAGGATGCCCGTGACATTGGGCGGCGGGATCACGATACTGTAACCGGGTTTCGCCGAAGCCGGATCCGCCGAAAAACATCCGGCCTCCATCCAACGGGAATACCAAGTCTCCTCCACCTCACCAGGTGCATACGCTGTGCTCAATTCTGCCATAAGGCGCGGAATATTCCGGCGCGGACGGAAATGTAAACCGGGGATGTCTTTTCCGGAGGTGCCGGGTGTTCGGTAGGATGACAGGAAGGATCGAAGGGAATCCGTTGGAGAATGGCGAGGAAACCCGTCGTATGTCCTAAGATGGCAGTTTCATGAAAATCCGCTATTGCCTAACAATGACCGGTCCACTATCTGGTTTAAAATACCCTGTTTCATGTCTCTGAACCCCACCCTGAGAACCATTCACCTCGCGCCGCTGGTGCAGCGGATCCGCCACGAAAATGTGATCCTTGATTCGGATCTGGCTGATCTTTACGGCGTTCCGGCCAAGGTCCTCAATCAGGCGGTGAAACGGAATATCGAACGCTTTCCAGACGATTTCATGTTTCGCCTGACCGAGGAGGAATTTACTGCGCTTCGGAAATCCTCCAAAGCGGATACAGTTTTGAGGTCACAAATTGTGACCACTAAAGATCCACGGGGTGGCCGCCGCTCCCATCCCTACGCCTTTACCGAGCAAGGCGTGGCCATGCTGTCCAGCGTGTTGCGCTCGCCCCGCGCGGTGGAAGTGAATATTGCGATCATGCGGACGTTTGTGCAGCTGCGGCGGCTGATGGATTCCAACCGCGACCTCGCCGCGCGCATTGAGGCGATGGAGCAAAAATACGACGAGCAATTCGCCACGGTTTTCGCCGCGATCCATCAATTGATCGCCGAGGACGAAGCCACCAAAGCGGAACCCCGCCGGCACATTGGGTTTCATGCCGACTGAACCGGACCGTCACCACCGTCACCACCGTCACCACCGTCACCACCGTCACCACCGTCACCACCGTCACCACCGTCACCACCGTCACCACCGGAAACCGCTCGGGCGATTCCAGAGTTCACACCGTAGGGCGCGGAGGCTCGTGATTACTGGATAACACTCCATTCTCAAGGCGTTAGGGAGTCTAAGCTCCGAACACGGTTTTACGGGACCGACACCGGTTCCGCCGGCTGCGCTGGCGGTGAGATTCAGACCTTTCCCGTCCATGACTCCGCAGTGTGGGAGGATGAGGATTCGATTCCCTGGTGGACAGAATGTCCACCCTCCGTTGTGCGGGGCGTCCGGATCGGAGGATCGGAGGGTCGACATTTTGTCGACGCGGCTCACGGGCAAATATTTGAGCCCGGGACCAAAAATCGAATTCCATTCACGAATCTGCCAATGAACCGGCCCCCCTGCGCATTGGGGCGCAGGAGGCCGGCGGGAATCGGGTTCGCTGCTTTTACCCGACGGTTTTTACCGGCGGTTTTGATCAGCGTTTTATCTCAGCGATTCTTCAAGGAATCGCGGATTTCGGTCAGAAGCAGCACTTCCGCGGAGGGAGCCGCGGGGGCGGGGGCCGGGGCGTCACGTTTCACGCGGGCCATCAACATGTTGTAAGGCTTCACGATCACGAAGAAGATCACGGCGGCGGTGATGAGGAACGCGATGATGGCATTGATCACCATACCGAGATCGAAAATCCCTGCTTTCAGGGAAATGTTGGGGTCGCCGCCCATTGCGCCGAGCAGGGGCTTCACGATGCCGCCGGTAAAGCCATCGACGACTTTGCCGAAGGCGGCGCCGATCAGAACACCGGTGGAGAGGGAGACGACGTCGCCTTTGAGGATGAATTGTTTGAATTCGCTTAACATACGCTGATGACAGGAGTGGAGGTTACCGACGCCATAAAAATGAACAGCGCCTTTGAACTCCTTGCCTCTATCAGCAAAAACGCAAATATTAAAACTTAAGCTCCTGCCCAAAAATGTGCCGCGAGGCCTCGGCCACGTCCTTGTCGCCGCGGCCACTGAGGTTGATGATGATCAACTGGTCCTTGCTCATGGTCGGCGCGATTTTTTTGGCGTAGGCCAGGCCGTGGGAGGTTTCCAGCGCGGGGATGATGCCCTCCATGCGCGAAAGTTCCTGGAAGGCGTCCAAGGCCTCCGCATCCGTCGCGTAGGTGTATTCAATCCGGCCTTTGGCTTGATAATAAGCATGTTCCGGCCCGACGGCGGCGTAGTCCAAGCCGGCGCTGACGCTGTGGGTCAACTGGATCTGTCCGTCGGCATCCGCCAGGAGCATGGTCTTGGTGCCTTGCAGCACGCCGAGTTTTCCGCCTTGGAACCGGGAGGCGTGACGGCCTTCCGTGATGCCTTCGCCGCCGGCTTCGACGCCGGTCATTTTCACATCGGCATCGCCGAGGAAAGGATGGAACAGCCCGATGGCGTTGCTGCCGCCGCCGACGCAGGCGATCAAAAGGTCGGGCAGGCGTTCCTCGCGTTCGAGGATCTGCTTCCGGGCCTCCATCCCGATGACGCGATGGAAGTCCCTGACGATCATGGGGAAAGGATGCGAGCCCAGCGCGGAGCCGAGGATGTAGTGCGTGTCCCGGACGTTGGTCACCCAGTCGCGCATGGCCTCATTCACCGCCTCCTTCAGTGTCGCCTGCCCGGCCGTGACGGCGCGGACTTCGGCTCCGAGGAATTTCATGCGCGCCACATTGAGCGCCTGACGCCGCATGTCCTCGGCGCCCATATAAATAACGCATTCGAAACCGAACCGCGCGCAAACCGTCGCCGTGGCCACGCCGTGCTGGCCGGCCCCGGTTTCGGCAATGACGCGTTTTTTGCCGAGACGACGAGCCAAAAGGATCTGGCCGAGGGCATTATTGATTTTATGGGCTCCGGTGTGGAGCAGGTCCTCGCGCTTCAGGTAAATCCGAGCGCCGCCCAGGTGCTCCGTCCAGCGTTCCGCAAAATACAGCGGGGTCGGACGCCCGACATATTCCCGCAATAAATAATCCAGCTCCGCCTGGAATGCCGGGTCCGCCTTGGCGCGCTCGTATTCATCGGCGAGTTCCTTCAAGGCGAACATCAAAGTCTCAGGCACGAACATACCGCCAAACGCCCCAAAGTGGCCATGGGCATCCGGCAAGGTTTCGGGGGCGGGTAGGGTCTCAGTCATAGGTGCAGCGTTTCACATTTAACAACGCCCGGCAATCGTCCAATGTGCGCATAAATCCGGACATTCCGCGCGGGGCATGCGCCTGTGCCTCCACCCCGCATCCGCCTGCGCCTCCGCAAAACTCGCCGAGCCCCGCCCCGCCCAGCCTCACGACCATATTCCGGACTGCGGGGCGGACCGCCTGCTGACGGAGCACGGAACATTTTCACAGGTTCCCGGATGATTAAAATTGACGTCAGCCGCCGGATTCCCTAATAAAAAAAATAAGTCAGGCCGACCGCCGCCGCCTCATCCGCGACGGTCCGGCTCTCCAGCCCACCGCAAACCCCGATCCAGTCCCGCCCCATGTCCCGTTATCTCACTCCGTCCGCCCTCTCCCTGGCTTTCCTGGCCCTGGCCCCGACGCTCCTGCCTGCCTCATCCATCACCATCATCAATCCGAGCTTTCAGGAACAGGATTTCGCCAATTTCCCCGGCTACCTCGGCGGGGCGAATCCCGCCGCCATCAATGGCTGGACGGCCGCCGGCGGCGCCGGCATCAACGGCACGGACATCGGAGCCGGCGCGCCCTTCGCGGACAACGGCACCATCCCTGACAACTCCCGCGTGGCTTTCATTCAGGGCACCGGTTCCCTCAGCCAGACCGTTTCCGGCCTCATCCCCGGCAAGCAATACTGGCTGCAAATCTACGCCAATTCCCGCAATAACGCCCTCTACACCATGCCGTTGGCCGATGTGAGCTTCGGCGGCGCCGCCCTGCTCACCGGCCAGCCGGTCCCGTCCGTCGGAGGCACCGCGGCCTATCACAAGGTCAACCTCCCCTTCACCGCCACCGCCTCCAGCGGCAGCATCATGGTGACCTCCAACCCCTCCGTTCCCGGCGACTCCGCTCTGCTCATGGACGGCTTCACGCTGATCCAACGCGATGCCGGTGAAGTGGTGATCTACAATCCGAGCTTCGAGGCCAGCGGCACCGGACTCCCGTTCCCGGGCTACATTCCCACCGTCGCCGGCTGGACGAAAACCCTGGGAGTCGGCGGCAATGTCGCCATCAACACCGCCGGCGGTCCCTTCAGCAACAGCTTCATGCCCGAAGGTCTGAACCACGCGGTGCTGCAAAATGAAGTCTCACTTTCCCAACAACTCTCAGGCGTCGTCATCGGTGATACCTACCGCCTTTCCCTCGACTACTACGGCCGCGACGGCACCGCCCCCACCGCGCTCATCACCGTGGACGGCCAGACCGCCCTCAGCGGCCTGATCCCCAATACCGGCGGCCAACTCAGCCTGACCTACGACTTCGTGGCCACCAGCGCCAACCCCACCCTCAGCATCGCCAATCTCGGGGTGGGTGCGGACAGCTCATTCCTTTTTGACAATATCTCCCTGCGCGCCATCCCCGAGCCCTCCGGATCCCTCCTCGCCCTGCTCAGCGGTGCCGTCCTCCTGCGCCGCCGCCGCACCGCCTGACCCGCAGGCCCGGACAGCTGCCGGTTTTTCCAGAAAAATCGGCAACTGCCTCCATCCCAGCCGCTTGCCAAAGCCAAAGCCATTCCAAAACAATTCGCCAAGCCGGATAAAGCTGAAGCCGGAAGCCGCAGCTAAAGCCAGAAGCAGGTAGCTAAAACCAGAAGCAGAAACCGTAGCCGAAGCCAAAGCCCCGCGAACCGAATCCGACTCAATCTATTCCCAAAGCCCGCCGGTGGCTCCCCCTCCACCGGTCGACTTGTCAGGCCCCATTCCCCACGCGTCGCCGCTGCCCCGCCGGTTTCCCTCCCCGCCGTTTCATCCCTGAAACCCGGCGACATGGAGGGTCCGCTCCCGGCAACCGGCACGCCGGAGACGGGGCCTGACAAAATTTCATGTCCCCGGGGGAAAACCGTCCGTGCTTTCCCCAAGAGCCCATGATCCCCACCCTCCGCCGACCCCTCCGGTTCCCCTTCCCGCTCCTCCGTCCCTCGGCGGCCTTTGCCACCGTCCTCGCCGCCGTGTCCCTGAGCGCGCTCCCGAAGGCCATGGCCGCTCCGGACAGCGTGGTGACTTTCAACGAGTTATCCTATCACCCGCCGGATCCGCTCCCTCCCGCCACAGCTTCCGCGCCGGAATGGGTGGAACTGCATAACCAAATGTCCGTCCGCGTGGACCTCGGCGGCTGGACGCTCCGCGGCGGGATCGATTTCACCTTCCCGGAAGGCACCGTCATGGAGCCCGGCGCCTTTTTGGTGGTCTCCGCCATCGCCGGCAGCCCCTCCGGAGCGCTGGGTCCATTCACGGGAAAACTCGACAACGGCGGCGAGGAAATCCGCCTCCACGAACGCTGGGGCCGGATGATGGACCGGCTGAACTACGATGACAGCGGCGCCTGGCCATCGCTTCCGGACGGACAAGGTCCCACCCTCTCAAAGCGGAACGCGAATTTTCTCAGCGACACCGCCGCCTCGTGGTCGGCCAGCACGGATGCCATCGGCACGCCCGGAGCGGAAAATTTCCCCGCCTCCACGGACACCGTGCCCCGCGCGCTTTTCACCGCCGGAGGCAGTTGGAAATACGAACCCACCGGCACAGATCCCGGACCGCTCTGGGCGAATCCCGCCGGTTTTTCAGACGCCACCTGGACCACCGGCGCCGCCCCGCTCGCCACCGCCGCCCCCGCCACCCCACCCGCGCCGGTGACCACCCTGCCCGCCGGCCGCTCCGCTTATTTTCTGCGCAAGTCCTTCGCCTGGAGCGGCTCCATGCCCTTCCCCCGCCTGCTCCTGACGGGCACGCTGAAGGGCCAGGTGGAATGTTATTTCAACGGCACCCTCGTCGCCACCCGCCCCGGGCCCCTCACCACCGGACTCGCCCTCGCAGCCACGGATCTGGTCGCGGGAGCCAATCTGCTCGCCATCAAAATCACCCCCGCTCCCGGCTCGCCGGATGTCGCCATCGACCTCGCCGCCAGCCTGATCGACGGCACGACCAATGTCTCCCCGGCCCTCCTGCCCGCCGCCCCCGGCCCGGTCGTGGTGAATGAAATTTCCTATCACGCCCGCCCCACTTTCGCGAATCCGGCCACGGCCACGGTTTTCGCTGATAATCCGGCGGAATGGCTGGAACTCCACAACCCCGGCGCCACTCCCGTGGATTTGTCAGGATGGCGCCTCGGCGATGCCGTGGACTACGCCTTCCCGCCCGGCACGCAGCTCGCCGCCGGTGGTTTTCTGGTGGTGAACAATAACCAATTCAGCGGCTCCCTGGCCAACAGCGGCGACCGCATCCGCCTGCGCGATTTCACGGACACGATCATCGATGAAGTCCCCTATTTCGACGACGGCCGCTGGCCGGACGCCGCGGACGGCGGCGGCTCCACCCTGGAACTCACCGACCCCGCCGCCGACCGCCGGTCCCCGGAATCCTGGGCCGCCAGCGACGAGTCCACCCGGAGCGCCTGGCAAACCATCACCTACCGCGCCCTCGGGGCGGAGCCCGCCAACAGCAACAACCCCAGCACCTGGCGCGAATTTCTCCTGGGCTTTCTCGACAATGGCGAGGCGTTGATCGACGACGTTTCCGTCATCGAGGACCCGGATACCGCCCGCGTGCAGGTCATCCAAAACGGCACCTTTGAAGCCGACACCATCGGCGGCGGCGCGGCCAAATGGCGGCTGCTGGGCACCCATAAAACCAGCAAGGTCATCGCCAATCCTGACGGAACCGGAAAAGTGTTATTGCTTGCCGCCACGGGCGCGACGGAACACACCTACAATAACGCTTCCACGACCTTGGTCGGAAACCGCGTTATCAATCCCGCCAAAACCTACGAGATTTCCTTCCGCGCCAAATGGATCTCCGGCTCGCCCCAACTCAATTCCCGGCTCTACCTGAACCGCGCCTCGCGCACGACCATCCTCACCCAACCGCTCCTGACCGGCACCCCCGGCGCGGCCAATTCCAAACGCATTCCCAACGCCGGACCGTCCTGCGACGGCCTGCGCCACAGCCCGCTCGTCCCCGCCGCCTCCCAGCCGGTCCGCGTCAGCATTTCCCTGGCGGATCCCGCCGGCCTGCGCGGCGCGACGCTTTTCTACAGCGTGAACCAGGGCGCATGGCAACAAACCCCCATGGGCGGCGATGAATCCGGCCGCTTTTTCGGGATTTTTCCCGGCCAGGCGACCGGTGCGCAGGTGCAATTCTACGTGGAAGCCACGGATTCCACCGGAGCCGTCTCCCAGTTCCCGCCCGGCGGCGCGGCCTCCCGCGCGATCTGCAAGTTCGGGGACGGAGGCATCGCCGCCCAGCCCGTCCGCAACAAAATGCGCCTCCTGATGAACGCCGCCGACGCCGCGGAACTGCACAATCCCATCCATGGCGTCTCGAATTTCCGCTGGCCCTGCACGGTGATCTATAACGACCGCGAAGTCTGGTATGACGCCAGGGTCCGCCTCCGTTCCGCCCCCTTCGGCCGCCAGGGAAACCGTGCCGGATGGAATATCCAATTCGGCCCCGAGCACCCCTTCCGCGGCGTGCAGACCAGCATTGTGATCGATGGCGCATTCAACATGCCGAAAGGCGACGGCACGGGTTGGCTGGAAAATAGCCTCGGGCCCAGTGTGAATGAAATGGTTTATCAGGCCATCGCCAACCGCGCCGGCGGCATCCCGGCGACCTATGATGACGTGGTCTATTTCCAAACCCCGCGCACCACGGAAGGCAACCGCCGCGCCCAACTCAAGATGACGCGCTTCAACCCGTCCTATCTGGAGGAGGCGTTTGATAATGGCGCGGATGGGACGCTCTATAAACAGGAACTTATTTACTATCCAACCGCCACCGTGGACGGAAATCCCGAGAGTCTGAAAAACGGCTATAGCGCCGTGGTGGATACGGAGATCAAAACCTTCGGCGGCGGCAAGGAAGGCTGGCGCTGGAACTATCTCCTCCAAACCAACGCGGACCGCGATGATTTTTCGCGCCTCATGGCCCTCGGCACCGCCTTCGATTCCTCCGCCGCCACACTCTACGCTAACACTTCCGCCGTGATGGACATGGAGAACTGGACACGCGTTTTCGCCCTCAGCGCCCTGACAGGTTTGGCGGATACCTACAATAACGGACTCGCCCACAATATCCAACTTTACGCCCGCCCCTCGGACGGGAAAATGATGCTCTTCCCCTGGGACCAGGACCACACGTTTTATTACGCGACGAACTCCAACATTTTCGGAGCCGGCAGCCATCGCCTCGCCGCCATCCTGAACCTCGCGCAAAACCGCCGCCTTTACGCCGGACACCTCCGACACCTTTGCCAGACGGCTTTCACCAACACGACCCTGGATCCCATCATCAATCATCTCAGCTCCGCCACCGTGGCCGACCGCGCGCTCTACGCCGCCAGTCTGCGCACCTGGGTGACGAACCGCCGGGCATTTGTGTTGAGTCAGATAACCACTCAGTTCCCCAACGTTTCCTTCGCCATCACCACGAACGCGGGGGCCGATTTCAACACCACCCAAACCGCCGCCACCGTGGCCGGCAATGGCTGGATCAATGTCCACGAAATCCGCGTTTCCAAAAACGGAGCCCCCGCCGAAGCCGCGCCCGTCACATGGACCAGCGGCCAGGCCTGGCAAATCATCCTGCCCGTCGCGGTGGGCGCCAATACCGTTGTCCTGACCGCTTACGATCACGATGGCGTGGCCGTGGGAACGGATAGTGTGACCATCACCAACCTCGGTGCCGTGGAGCCCGCCTCGGCCGCCAATCTGGTTATCACCGAAATCAACTACAACCCCGCCGGCACCGCCGCCGAGGAATACATCGAACTGCAAAACATCGGCACCCGCACCATCGACCTCACCGGCGTGCGTTTCACGGAGGGCATCGCCTTCGCATTCACCGGCAGTTCCGTCACCAGCCTCGCCCCTGGTCAACGCGTGCTCGTCGTGGAGGACCGCACCGCTTTTTCCGCCCGCTACGGCACCGCCATCAGCGTCGCCGGCGCCTATGGTCCCCTCAGCGCCCTATCCAATGGCGGAGACACCATCGCCCTCCGCGACCGCGCGGACGCCATCATCGCCCGCTTCGCCTATAACAATCAGGAACCCTGGCCCATGGAAGCCGACGGCGGCGGATTCACCCTCACCCTCATCCGCCCCAACCTCCTACCCGACCCCTCGCTGCCTGGAAACTGGCGCACCAGCCGTCTCCCGGGCGGCAGCGCCGGCATTGCGGACGACCTCAACAGCAGCTCCTTCCCCACCCTCACGGATTACGCGTTCACCGCCCTCCCCTCCGTCTCCCGCAATCCGGCCGGACAGATCATCCTGACATGGACTGAACGCCTCGGAGCCGACAGCATCACCATCACCCCGGAGACCTCCGACGACCTCGGGCAATGGACCCCCGCCTTCCCGGACGCTCCCGCCCTCCCGTCCCTGACCATGCAATCCACCGTCCTCAACCAGAACGGCACCCGCACCCTGACCGCCACCTTCCCAGGCCTCCCCGCCCGGAAATACGTCCGCTTCCACCTCGCCCCCCGCCTGCCCTGACCTTGGAAGATCGGTCGATGTAAAAACTCCTTCTTTGCCTCACATACTCGCTCATGTGTCACCTGTCGGGAAGTTATCCCTCCCGAATTAGTTGACGCCCAGCGCTTTAAAAACCGCGTCGGCAGGGTCGGAATAAAAACTGGTCTGGAACTTGGCGAACAACTCACCTGGGATGGTAGGGATGTCGGTGACACTGGCCATGGGGAGGAGGATGCGTTTGGCCCCGGAGTTGAAGGCTACCTGGAGGGTTTCCGCGAGGCTCTCGACGGGGATGATGCTGCCGCCCAGACTCATGCTGCCCAGCACCACCAGTTGGGACTGCACCGGCCGCTGGAGGAGGGCGGAGCAGAGGGCGACAAATGAGGCTAGCGTCAAGGCATTCGCCGGGCCACTGTTGTGGAGTTCCACGAGGTGAAGGTGGAAATCATGCTCCCCTGGCTTGAGGGAGGCACTGACCCGGCTGGCGTTGGCTTTGAAATAATCGAAGCCGACCTTGATGCCCTCTTTCGCGGAAGCACTGCTGCCCAGTCCGGACAGCTTTAATCCGCCCCCACCGGAGGTGACCTGCGTCTCCAGCCGGTAAAGGCCAAGCAGGGAGGTGCCGCGGGCCACGGTATGGAGCACCCCGGGATTCAGTGCCCCATCAGGTATCAGGGAACCACCGCCCTGCTCCGGCACGCCAATGAATTTCTCCTCGCTCGTTTCAATGTCGGTATAGCTGAAGTGAACATCGTAGAACTCCATGCCTCCAATCTTCTTGAGCTGCTCCTTCACCCGTCGGCGGCTTTCGAGGGCGTAATCCAAGCACCTCGCCACCGCTTCCTTGGTGTAACCCTCGTGCGGGTAGAGGAGTTTAAGCAGGCCCGACACGGTCCGCTTCACGGCGATGGTATCTCGTTGATTCAGGTCCCTCCCGAGGCGGAAATATTTGCTGATTGCGTCACTGAAGCTGCGCTTTCTCAATTCCCTCATCACCTCGGCAAGGTAATCCACAATGAATCCGTAGCCGTTAGTGAAGAACTCCGGGCGCATCTTTGGGATTTCCCAGCCGGGGATGTAGCAGTGGAACCGGTCGAAGAATGCGGTGTCGATCATGGCTTCCGGGAAAGGGGCCAGCAGGTGGCTGGTCTTTACGAGGGTGTCCACCGACTGGTTAATGTTCCCCACGAAGACCATGGAGGCGGAAGCGTTGATGGAATCCCGGCCCCTGGCAAATGACCCGGACGCCATGTAGTCCTTCATGATCTGGACCCCGTCCTTGTCGTCGAAATTGATGCCGGCCACTTCATCAAACGCCACCACATCCCACAGGCCGACTAATCCCACCCGCCTGGAACTCAGGTTGTAAAACAGATTGGCCACCGAGGTCTTGCCACCTGAGATCAAAATGCTGTTCGGGCTGATCTCCTTGTAGATGTGGCTCTTCCCGGTGCCGCGCGGGCCCAGTTCACAGACATTGTAGTTGTTCTCCACCAGCGGCACCATCCGCGCCAGCAGGTGCCATTTAACGCGAGTTTCAAAATTAGTGGGCTCCATCCCTGTCGAACGCAGCAGCACGTCGATCCACTGGTCCTCCGTGAACCCTTCCCGGCCTTTAAAATACGCCTCCAGATCCACGTTTGGCATCTGGATGGGCTTTAGTTCCTCGATTACGAAGGGTGATCCCTTCTGCCCCTCCTCATAAAAGTAGGAGAGGGTCACAATGCACCAAATGCCGCCCGCCAGCAGCTTTTCGTATTGCTTTACGAACTGGGTGCCAACCTCCACCCCTTTGGTCCCAAGGTTGGAAAGCAACGCTTCATAGACATCCCGCTTTTCGTTCAGCTTCACCGTGACTTTGTCGATCACCTTCATGCGTCCCCGCTCCCGGATGGTGGATTTTACTTTCTCGGACTCGTCCGGCCGCACATAGTTTTCAGCCAGCACCCTTTTTACGGTCTTCAAGCCATCGGCAATCACCTCTTCATCCCTGGAGGCGCAATAGGTGCCCAGCAGGTATTCCAGCACATAAACGGGCACATTCGCCCCCTCCTTGACCAGTTTGGTCAGGTCTTTGCGGACCACCTTGCCGGCAAAGTGGTCGTTCAACAAATCATCGAGATTTTCGTGACCGGTATCGGCAGAGGGATCAGAAGTCGTCATGGAAGGCCTTGTCTATGGAGATGGAGTATCGACTGCGTTCGATGCCGGTGGCATCATCAATTAGCCGCAGATGGTAAAGTTTTTTGTTGTCGAAAACCCGATCCAGCAGGGTCAGCCCCACATATTGGGTCCGTTCGTTCATGCTGTCGGAATTACTTTGAAACGTCACCTTTACCACATCTGTCACTGGCTGGGCCTCATCAAAGACCCCCACCTTCAGGGTCACTGGTTTGACCCGGTCGGACACGGGTTCAGCCTGGATCAATTGGAAGCGGTGGCGCGACGTCGTCATCTTGTGGTTTTGGCCTACCACGATGACCTCCACATCTTTGGTCTGGGTTTGTTGTTTCGACTTACCTTCGATTTCGTTGACGGTGATGAGCGGCACCATGATCTCCTGTAGCATGGCCCCGCCATGGACAAAGCGGGCACCGCCCACAAAATGAAAGCGCGTGGTTCCCTTGGGCACCCAGAACTGCATGCCACCGGTGGCCCCGGCGGTGGTCCGGGTTTCACCGTGCCAGACGGTGGGATGTGGGGGCAGAGAATGGCCGAGTAGATAGCGTTTCTTGGAAATCACGGTGCCTTCCGGTTTCCCGGGCAGCGGGGTCTTGTCCGGCCATGAAGGGTTCGAGTCTTGGTAAAGGAATCCGTGATCTGCCGTGATCAGGACGTGACTGCCATTCATTTTGTCAATGATCTGGCGGGTTAGTTGCCCCAGTTCCTGGATGGCTTCCCTGACCGCCTTGAAGGTGCCGCTTTCGGTGGATGCGTGGTCTCCGATTGAGTCCACTTTGTCGTGATAAATGTAGATGACCCTCTTTCCCCGGATGCGGTCCCGGATTTCATCGCGCTTCAGTGCCATCACCTCCTCTGCTTGCAGCGCGATTCCCTCATGCCCGTCCAGGATTGCATTACGGGCCGCGATGCCGGAAGTGGATTTCCCGTCCGCCAGCACCTCCCCGGTTTCCTTGTAAGATAGGGTTTCGTGGGGCAGCAAGCTGGCCATCCCAAGCGCGGTATAGGAGGGCAGCACCCCGAGCATTGTCTCCAGGGTAGCCCTGGTGCGGTATCGGCCGTTCAGTTCCGCCAGAAGTTCCCGGGCGGCTTCATAGCGGAAGGCATCACTGATGATGACAAAAACCTTCCGGTTCGGCCCTTCCTCCAATACAGGGGCCACCCGGGCAGCGAAAAAGTCCTGCTGGTTGAGGACCTCCGGGAGCTTCCAGTGGTCCAGCAGCCCTCCTTCGAGGCATCCCCCCCATGCCAGCGCAAGGTTGGTTAGAAAACCATTGCCATAGTGCAGTTCAATCTGCTCCCGCAGCGGTTTCAGGATGCTCCAGGTTTGGGATTCAGCCACATCCGCGTGGCCGCAGAACTGCCGGTAAAGCTGGTCAAACCGGTAGAGCCCGCCTTGATAAGCCTTCCAATGGTCAACGGCGGTAGGCTGGTGAAACCCTTGGGCATGGTCATGCCTCAGTTCCAGGAACTCAGCGGCTGTTACGAGTGCCTCATAAACCGCCCGGAAGGCCTTCCGGGGCGTCTCGTGGGTGTCCGGCAGGCTCGGGGACGCCCAATGGCCATTCATGCGGCTTTGGGCAATTTGGCGGATTTTGGCAGTATTCACGGTTTCCGGCGTCTCGATCACCCGGTCCCGCAGCAAGCGCATCAGCTGCTTCTCGACTTCCACGAACGTTTTCACCCCCTCCAAGGCCTCGCTGCCCAAGGCGGGGATCAAATCATCCATGTGCAGGATCTTCGCTATCTTGCCAGCCAAGTGATCGTATGCGGTGCCGGTGCTATTGCTGTCCCTCCATTGGGATAGGCATACTGCGGCGTTGGGCCGGCCGGCTTCCGGCAGGAGAAGGGATTGCAGCCCCACCGGTGTTTCCGCCCGCAGACTGGTGGCGAAGTCCGTGACCAACAGCCGGATCAGGAGATTTTTCAGGGACGGTGCCTCCTCCATGTAGCCGAAATACCCGCGCACCAGCTCCCAGAAGAATCCGTCCAGTTCCAACTTCAGGATTTGCTCCCACCCCGACGTGGGAATGGAAAAATCCAATTCCGCCTCATCGGACATTTGTTGAAACAGCACCCGTAGAAAACTGAAGAGATCCGGTTGTTCGGCCTTGAGCACGACGGCGAGCATCTTCCGGTCCAGTTCGGCTTCGAGGTCCGTTGGCAACACCAGCGGCATCAGCTTCTTCACCCGCTCCTTCGAGTCGAAGAACTTCCTGCGGTGGATGAGGTGCGCCCGCAGGCTGTGATTCATGAGGCCCAGGTCATCGATCAGTATGGAGGCTTTATCCGCCCGGAAGTTGTGGGCATAGTGTCGGATATCGAGGAGCCAGTCCACCTCCATGGGGGGCGGCTCCTTGCCGCTGTAGAGCAGGTAGTTGCCGGACGGGTCATCCAGTTCCAGCCGCTTTTTGATTTCCAAAGCTGACTCCTCTTCCAGATAAACCACCGTCACACCATCCAGCGCCAGCTTCCTGGCAAAGTCCGTGAACTCCTGATCCGGATCATTCCAGAGGACAATCCGGTGGCCGCCGTCGGTGTAGAGTTTGGCGAGGGCCGTGGTTATTTGATCTGAGGTCATCTTAGGAAAGTTGGCTGGGGCCGTCGGGCGTGTCACCGATCCGGGCGCGGGCCCGCAGCACGGCTTCGTGGAGTTTCTGTTGGAGTTGGGCCTTGGGCAGGATCTCCGTCCAGTAGGAAGCCACCCGGATGCCGTCCTTTTCCAGGTCCAGCAGCTCGATGGTTTCCGCCTTCTTCCCGGCGCAGAGGATCAGGCCGATCGGTTTTTCCTCGCCTTCCTTGCGTTCATGCCGGTTCAGCCAGGCGAGGTAGAGTTCCATCTGGCCTTTGTAGGCCGCTTTGAAGTCCCCCAGCTTCAGCTCGATGGCCACCAGCCGGCGCAGGCTGCGGTGGTAGAACAGCAGGTCCAGGTGATGGTCCTCCTCATCAATGGTCATGCGTTTTTGCCTCGTCACGAAGGCGAAGCCGGTGCCCATTTCCAGGATGAAACCCTCCATCTCCCGCAGGATGGCCGCCTCCAGATCCTTCTCCGCGTAGGTGTCCTTCAACCCGAGGAAGTCCAGGATGTAGGGATCCCGGAAAACCAGATCGGGGGTCATCCGGTCCTCCGCCCTGAGAGACTTCAATTCCTGACGGATCAGCGCTTCCGGCTTTTTGGAAAGTGCCGTGCGCTCATAGAGCATGGAGTCAATTTTTGCCCGGAGAGTTCTTGTGTTCCAGCCTTCCATGCGGCACATCTCGGCGTAGAACTCCCGCTTCAGCGGGTCTGCGATGGGGATGAGAATCGTGAAATGAGTCCACCCGAATTGTCGCAGCAGTGCTGCGACAATTGCCGCATCCGGGAAGGCCTCGGCAAACTGCACCATCCGACGAAGGTTCTTTTCGCCAAACCCTTTTCCGAACTCCACTTCCAATTGTCCACTCAGGGTGTGGACAATCTGCTTCCCATACCCCGCCCGCTTTTCCCCGAGCACATCCCGGCGCACGCGGCTTCCTATTTCCCAGTAGAGCAGGGTCAGACCGGCATTCACCGCGCGTCCGAGGTCTTCCCGCGCTGCCAGGATCAGAACGCGCACATCTGACACCAGGGCGGTGCCGAACTTCTCAACGCCGGCAGAGGGCTTACGGATGATGGCTTTCTTCTTCGGCATGGCTCAGTCCTCCTTGGTCCCGCACACCCTTTTGGCTTCGGCCACGAGGGGGCCGAATTTGGCGTAGTTCACTTTC
>JAQGPD010000477.1 GCA_028293305.1 Verrucomicrobiales bacterium
GACCGCCGACCGCCGACCGCCGCCGGCTCCGTCTGCACACAAACACCCGCATTTTCCTGTAGGCGCGGAGGCGGCATGGCGTATAAAACCGTCGCGCCCCCCCATTCCCGCTCAGCTGGCGCGCGCCCCCGCATTCACTCATTCACTCCGTCTTCCACCACCACTAACCACCCACCGCCATGGCCCAATTGTTCTACGCCGGACCCAACCGCCAGCCTTTGCCTGTTTCAGAAGATGTGATCGACTCCATGCTCAGCATCGGCTCCCTGACCCCGGACTCCCTTGTTTGGCAGGAAGGCATGGCGGAATGGAAACCCTTGAAGCTGGTGCGGCCGGACCTCATCAAAGGCGGCCCTCCCGCCATGCCCCCGGGCATGCCGCCCATGGCCATGAACACGCCTTCCCCCTACGGAGCGGCCCCGGTGCCCGCCCAGCGATCCCATGAGATTGATTACAAAATCATGGGCGACGACATGCAAATCGTTGAGATTGAACTGGATCCGGGCGAGACCGTGGTCGCCGAGGCGGGGTCCATGAACTACATGGAGGAAGGCATCCAGTTCGAAACCAAAATGGGCGACGGCTCGAATCCGCGCGCCGGATTCATGGATAAACTCGTCAGCGTCGGTAAGCGCATGCTCACCGGCGAGAGCCTCTTCATGACCCATTTCACCAACCGCGGCGGCATGAAACAAGCCGTCGCCTTTGCCGCGCCCTACCCTGGCAAGATCATCGCCATCGACCTGCCGCAATACAACGGCGAGCTGTTTTGTCAGAAGGACTCCTTCCTCTGCGCGGCCTTTGGAACCAAGGTCGGCATCGCCTTCGCCCAGAAACTCGGCGTCGGATTTTTCGGTGGGGAAGGCTTCATCCTCCAGCGCCTGAATGGCGACGGCAAAGCCTTCATCCACGCCGGCGGCACCATCGTGAAGCGTGAGCTGAAAGGCGAAACCCTCCGCGTGGACACCGGCTGCCTGGTCGCCTTCACCCAGGGCGTGCAATATGACATCCAACGCGCCGGGAACCTGAAAAGCATGGTCTTCGGCGGCGAAGGCCTCTTCCTCGCCACCCTGCGCGGCCACGGCACCGTCTGGCTCCAAAGCCTCCCCTTCAGCCGCCTCGCCGACCGCGTCATGGCCAACGCCCGCGGCACCGCCAGCAACGACTCCGGCTCCGTGCTCGGGGGACTGGGAAACCTCTTCGGCGACTAAACTCCCGCCCCCGCTGCGGCCCCGTCGTCCGCCCGGTCCGCTCCGTCGGCCCGGTCCGCTCCGTCGGCCCGGTCCGCGGGTCCGCCAGTCCGCCAGTCCGCCAGTCCGCTCCGTCCTTTAAGTCCCTTGGGTCCTTTTCGTCCTTTTTGTCCCTTCGGTCCTTTCCTCACCGCCCTCCCTCCCGCAATCCACACCCCAGATTGAACGGATCCCCCTCCCGGGCGGTCCCTCTCCCTGACCCACCCTCCACCTCCCCTTTTTCCCCGCACCGCCCATGTCCTCCCTGGCCCAAAGAATGAACGAAATGCTCCTCCGCGCCGCCGAAGCGGGGGGAGTCGAGGATCTGGATGCCATCGCCAAAATCATCGCCGAAGCCCACCAGGGACAACGGCCCGTCGTCGAGGACCTCCTGGACGCCCGGCTCGCCACCGAAGAGGATTTCCTGCACGCCCTCAGCGATTCCCTCCGCCTCCCGTGGGAACCCGAGCTGAAACCCCGCAACACCCGCAGGCTCAAGGACGTGTGTTCCTCCCAAATCGCCCTGCGCTACCGCCTGCTGCCCCTGTGGTTCGGCGATCCCGCCACCCAGCAAACCGACGAAAACGGCGACCTCACCCCCGAGGCCCTCGCCGCCACGGAAGCCGCCGGCGGCGAAGGCCCGCAGGTTCTCGCGCTTTGCACCTACGACCCCTTCAACTTCCACGCCCGCCAGGCCGTCAGCCAGGCCATTCCCTATCAAATCCAATGGCACATGGCCAGCCGCACCCGGCTGCTCCACGGCATTCAAAAACTCTACGGCGTCGGCGCGGACACCTTCGACGCCATCCTCCGCGCCCGCGATCCGAATGAGACCGCGGCCATGGACATGAACGAGGAGACGAACATCCTCGATGAAGACGATGAAGAGGCCAGCGTGGTGAAATTCGTGAACGCCATCATCCGCCAGGCGCTCCAGCAGCGCGCCACGGACATCCACGTGGAACCCATGGAAAGCAGCCTGCGCATCCGCTACCGCATCGACGGTTTGCTGGTGGACGTGCCCGTGCCGGAAAACATCAAGGCCTTGCAAAGCATGGTCATCGCCCGTCTCAAAATCATGTCCCGCCTGGACATCGCCGAGCGCCGCCTTCCGCAGGACGGCCGTATCGGATTGGAACTCGATGGCAAACAAATCGACGTCCGCGTGGCCACCGTCCCCACCGTGCTGGGCGAGAGCGTTTCCCTGCGTCTCCTCAACCAACAAAAATTCAATCTCGATAAACTCGGTCTCATCACCGAAGTCCGCCGCGTGGTGGACAGCCTCCTGCAACTCCCGAACGGCGTGGTGCTCATCACCGGCCCCACCGGCTCCGGGAAATCCACCTCGCTCTACACCTTCCTGAGCGAGATCAATACCATCGACAGCCGCATCATCACCGTCGAGGACCCCGTCGAAAACAAAATCGAAGGAGTGGTCCAGATCGCCGTGAAACCGGAGATCAACCTCACCTTCGCCAGCGCCCTCCGCAGCATCCTGCGCGCCGACCCTGACATCGTGATGATCGGGGAAATGCGCGACCTTGAGACCGTGGAAATCGCCATCCGCGCCGCCCTCACCGGTCACTTGGTGTTCTCCACCCTGCACACCAACGACGCCATTTCCGGCATCACCCGTCTCGTGGACATGGGCGTGGAGCCCTTCCTCGTCGCCGCCTCCGTCCGCGCCTTCCTCGCCCAGCGTCTGGTGCGCCGCCTTTGCCAAAAGTGCAAACAGCCCGCCCATCTCACCGCCGTGGAACTCCGCGCCGCCGGCTTCTCCGCCGCCCGCGAGGACCGCACCGTCTACCGCGCGAAACACAAAGGCTGCGACGCCTGCAACCACACCGGATTCTATGGCCGTATCGCCATTTATGAAGTCGTGGTCGTTTCCAAAGCCATCGAGGACCTCATCGTCCGCCGCGCCGCCGAAGCCACCCTCAAGGAACTCGCCATCCGCGAAGGCTTCATCCCCATGCGCGACTACGGATTCCACAAAGTCCTGGAAGGCGAAACCACCGTCGAGGAAGTCATCAGCGTCACCGCCATCGACATGACCATGGGCGAGCCTGACTGATTTTTCCGGCCCCGTGCCGACTCCCCATTTTGCATTTCTCCAACCGCTAGAATTTCCCGCCGTCCCGCCCGTTTTTTCCGGCCTTCCGTTTTCCCCCGGCGCATTCCCCCACTTTCTTTTTTCAGACCATGGCAGTTTTCACCTACTCGGCTTTGAACAAAAGCGGCGTCCTGAGCAATGGCGACATCACCGCCGCCGACCGCGCGGATGCCTTCCGCCGTCTTGACCGGAACGGCCTGCAACCCGTTTCCCTCAAGCCCAAGGAGGAAGGCGGCCCCGCGCCCGTCGCCGCCAAGGCCGCCGGCAAAGCCACCGAAAAAGCGGAAAAATCCAACAAACCCGCTCTCGTCAACGGCAGCGGAAAACCGGACTCCGCCAAAGCCCTGGCGAACGGCAAAACCGGCGAGCCTGACAAAGTCAAAACCGTGGTCCCCACCGGCCCGGTGAAACTGAAACGCGCCGACGTCATCCTTTTCACCGAGGAACTCAGCGACCTCCTCGCCGCCGGACTTCAGTTGGAGCCCGCCCTGCGCATCATGGAAAGCCGGGATGAATTGTCAGGCGTCAAGGACGTCACCACCATCCTCCGCGCCCGCATCCGCGATGGCGCCAGCTTTTCCCAGTCCCTCAAAGGCGCCAGCCCCAACTTCGGCGAGCTTTACTGCAACCTCGCCGCCGCCGGTGAAATTTCCGGCGCCCTGCCCAAAATCCTCCGCCGCCAATCCGAATACCTCCTCTCCGTTCAGGCCCTGACCAACAAAGTCACGGTCGCCATGATCTACCCGATCTGTCTCATGATCGCCGGATTTGGCGTCAGTATTCTGTTTGTCTCCTATCTCATTCCCCAACTCACCTCCCTGCTGAAAAGCATGGGCCGCGAACTGCCGGTCGCCGCCAAAATGGTGATGGGAGTCGGCGATTTTGCTCTAAGTTATTGGTGGGCCATCGCCATGGTCATCGGCGTCGGCGTCTGGGGATTCCAAAAAATCACCTCTTCCCCCACCTATCGCGAGCCGTGGGACCGCACCAAGCTGACCCTGCCCTTTTTCGGCCCGCTCATCAGCCAACGTTTCTTCGTCCAGTTCCTGGAAACCCTGTCCAACCTCGTCGGCAACGGCCTGCCCCTCCTGCGCGCCATGGAACTCACCCGGGACGCCACCGTGAACCGCCACCTGCGCTCCCTCCTCACCAAAGTCATCGGCATGGTCGGCGAAGGCGGATCCCTCTCCCGATCCCTCCGCAAAGTCGGCTTTTTCCCCTCCCTCCTGACAGACATGATCACCGTCGGCGAGCAAACCGGCGACCTTGAGCACTCCTTGGAACGCACCGCCATGCGTTACGAAAAAGAGCTGCAGAAAACCATCGACCGCGGCACCGCCATGGTCACCCCCGTCATCATCTTCGTCATGGCCATCATCGTCGGCACCATGGCCTACCTCATGGTCTCCGTCATCCTCCAATCCGTCACCAGCATCAAACGTTAGTCCCGCCCCCTGGGCGGCGATTTGGTTAGATATACCGATTCGATGCAACGTCCGGAAAAT
>JAQGPD010000451.1 GCA_028293305.1 Verrucomicrobiales bacterium
GCCCCGACCACCCAGGAACGCGATGCCAAGAAAAAGCCCAAAACCATGGTGGAGGTTCATGAAGACGGCAGCTTTTTCGTGATCGACGGCTGGCGCAAGCCTTTCCAATATGTCAAATCCATGAAGGATCGGAACAAGCGCATTACCAACATCGACCTTGTGCATTCCGATGGGGACTATGAAATCTGGTCTTACGGCAAGCTCACCGCCCCCACCGAGGATCCTGAATCACAGAAGGAATGGATCGCAAGCTGGGGCCAGGAATAATGCCGGAATCGTTTCAAGCCAAATGGAGGAAATTCCGGGAGACGTGTGATCCCGCGAGTGTCCGGATTCTGATAGTTTTCGCATTTCTTGAGACCCTTCTCTCGATTTATCTGATTGCGGGGCCAAATCCTTGGGAAAGCAGCATCATCAAACGAATAGCGGCGGGAAAGTCACTCCGGTTGGAGCACTTTATCGTCATCGGGTTGTGGTGGGGATGCCTGTTGGGCTGGATTGGAACTTTGATTGGTCTGGCGACCTCGCGATGGTGGGGACGTCCTCAGACGGGAATCCATCCTGATCTGAATCCAATCGGGCCAAAAGCCGCAAAATGGACCCTCATTTTCGCCATGGCCGCCATGGCTTTGGCCGTCTGGCCCCGCATGGCGAGACTCCACCACAGTCTTTGGAATGATGAGGAATATCATCTGCGGACCTATGTGCTGGGAAACTGGGAGCCGAAAGGGGACGGGACGCTGAAGCTGGATGCCGTGACGTGGAAGCAGGCGATTTTTGGAAACGAAAAAGGCAATAACCACATCTGGGCCTCCATTGAATCACGCATTGGTCATCGGCTTTCGGGAAATGACTGGAGCGACACCACGACTTTTTCGGAAACCGGACTGCGCGCATTGCCCTTCGCCTCCGGAATTCTGACCGTTGGCGTTTTGGTTTTATTGGGCGCCGCCCTTGGAAGTCCCCGGGCAGGGCTAGCCGCCGGGCTGATTCTGGCGCTGCACCCGTGGCATGTCCGCTGGAGCGTGGAAATCAGGGGTTACTCCACCATGCTTTTTGCCAGCACAGCGGGGTTGTTTTGTTTGTTGCGGGCCTTCCAGACCAATCGCTGGCGCTGGTGGCTGGGGTTTGCACTCGCGCAAACGCTCACCCTCCTAAGCTTCGCCGGAAGTGTCTATGTCGTTGCGGCTCAGAATTTGGTCGCCTTTTCCCTGATTGCTTGGAGTGGTGCGGCGGGTCCGGTCCGGCTGGGCAGCGCAGCCCGTTTGTTGGTGGCGGGCATTTTGTCTTTCATTCCCGTGGCCCTGATCATGGGGCCGCACGTTCCTCAAATCGCCCAATATCTGAAATCCAGCCATGACTACGCTGAGATTGGCCGCGGTTGGTTTATTGATCTTTGGTCGCATCTGAGCACCGGATTGCGACCCACTGGCGATGCTCCCGGAAGCACGATGGGAATTTCCGCCGGAGATCTGATCCAGGCCGCTCCTTGGAAACGTTGGATTCTGAATGCTTTGCTGCCTGCCTTCCTCCTGGCGGGGCTTTTCCAAATGACCAAACAGGATTGGCGGACGCGGCTCGTGGGGGCCACCCTGTTGCTCGCCGGCATTCTCGCGGTGGTTCACAATTCCCTTTCCGGCAGTGCCTTCATGACTTGGTATGTGATTTATCTGGTGCCTTTGTTCGCATTGGCTGTGGCCCAGGGCGCACTGCTGCTGGGGAAGCTCCGGCCCAACACTCTGGGCTCCCTTCCCCTGATCGTGGCCGCCGGGTTCAGCGTGGTCACTGCCCCCGCTCTGGGAAGGATCATGCAGGTCCCCCGCCAGCCCATCCGTGAAACGGTCGCGGCGATGCGGGGCATATCCCCGGCCCTCCAGGAAGCCGACGCCCGGGTCCTCACCGCCTCTTTCGGCGATGGCGCCCGGCAAATGCTTTCCTATGATCCCCGCCTCAAAGTTCTCAAAACGCCCGAGGAACTCCAGGCGCTGATCCAACAAGCCACCGATGGACCGAATCCGCTCTTCCTCTGTTTTCGCGGCCCCGCGAGCATGGCCACGGAATCCCCTGCCCTGCTCCAGGCGGTCCTGACCGATCCCCGATGGCTGAAGCTTCCTTCGGTGCAGGGGATGGAAGCCATGCTGAGTTATGATCTTTACCGTTTCGCCCCGGAAGCCATCGAAAAAATCGAACTCAAAAACTAGACTGAACCGCTCCGCCGGCTTCACGACAGCACTCGCCTGACTTTTCCGCGGATTTCCGCGGATTTCCGCCTGTTCCAGATGAAATTGAAAGTTGCCCTGCGCACGGAACTCCGGACCTGCCTCCGCGCGATGACACCGGCACAAAGAGAAGCCTCCTCCGCAAGTCTATGCCGCAAAATCCGGGAACTCCCTGATTTTCAACACGCCCGCGTCATCGCACTGTTTCATCCCACGGCCACGGAACCCGACCTGCTGCCACTTTTGGAATCGCCCGGGAAGGTTTTTCTTTTTCCCCTGTGCCATGCCGACCGCACCCTGACCTGGCACCGGGTGGAACGCGAAGGGTCTTGGATTTCAAGTGCTTTCGGCATTCCCGAGCCGGATCCGGCGCGCGCTCCGGCATGGGCGGAGCCACGTTTTGATTTGATTTTGGTTCCGGGCCTGGCGTTCTCGGCGGACGGACACCGGTTGGGCCACGGCGCTGGATTTTATGATCGATTCCTCGCTTCAATTCCCGCCTCGGTGCCGACGGTCGGCGTGTGTTTCTCCTGCCAAATCAAGACCACCCTACCGGTCGAATCCCATGATCTTCCGGTGCAACGGGTCCTCCATTCCTAGACTGGCAAACTTCCGTCGTTGCGGCCTTTCCTGGAAACACGAGTCCGGTTTGGCCCACCAGTCCAAAGTGGGGGCAACAAAAAAACGGAGCCTCCAGGGAGACTCCGTTTTGCTGGGAAATGGGAATTCACCCCGCCCTGACAAGACAGGGCGGATGGGATAAAGCCGATCAATGGCAGCCGCAGCCTTCGCCGCAACCGCCGCCGCCCTGCTGGGGCATGAGTTCGTTTTCCTTGGGGATGCGGCCCAGTTCCAAGGTGCGGCTGACGTAGGCCATGATGAAGCTTTCGATTTCCTGCAGCATGCCGCGGGCTTCCATGAAGGCTTGGACCGGGGGCTCGCTGAGCGTGGATTTGCGGAGGGCCTCGAAGGCCTGCCCTTCCTCCTCGCTGATTTCCTCGCCGGCCATTTCCTTGCGCTGCAGTTGCTCGCTCAGGTCGGCCAGCTTGGCGTAGCCGGCGGTGGCTTGAGGATTGTTCATGAAACCGGCGACCCGCTCGCGGGCGGCCACCACATTGTCATCCTCCAAAAGGGCCTCGCAAAGTTCCCGGATCTTGTCACCAAGATCAGCCTTCTGCGCACGGTCATCGTCAACTCCAATAATTAAGCTCATAGTCGGAACCGATAGACCCGCTGTATCTCCTCTGCCAGCCCGGAATTCAGGAAATTCATCCCGGCTTCGTCGACTGTTCCCACGTGACGGCCGCCAACGGAAAATAAAATGCGCTTGCGGTGGGCATCCCCGCCCCCCCTCTATCCCGCATGGAAATTTATGTGCTCAAGGATGGTGCCCGGCGGGGACCTTTCCTCCCTTTCAAACTTCGGGAACTGTTGGAGGACAAAGAGTTCCTCCCCTCCGATCCAGGCTGGATGGAGGGGATGGAGGCTTGGGCGCCGTTGTCCTCCATCGAGGCTTTGGAACATTGGATGCCGCGGGATTCCTCACGCCCGCCCCGGCTTCCCAGCCCGGAGGAATGGGAGGAGCACATCGCCTCACAGGAAAAAAGCGCTCCTCTTCCCGAGACCCCTTCCCCTCCCAGCGCCGATGCCAACCGCCGCTCCCATGCCTGGCTGCGCTGGCTGGCACGCATCGTCGATGGCATTTGGTGGTTTTTATTGGTGTGGACGGTGGCCGTTGCTTCCGGATATTTGGGAATCTGGCACGTGATTTTCGCGGGCTACTTTTTATTGATAGGCACGGCGGTGGCGTGGATTCCCGTGGAGAGCTTCCTACTGCACCGCTTTGCCACCACTCCGGGAAAGTGGTTGTTGGGCATCCGGGTCACGGACGATGTGGGGCAGCCTCTGGGTTTTTTCCCGGCAATGAAACGCTCGCTTCTCGTGCTGGTGACCGGCCGCGGATTCGGCCTGCCCGTCGGCGAACTCATTCCCGTGCTCCAATTTTCCATGTCATGGATACTTTACCGCCGCATCGGAACCACCCTCTGGGACCGCGCCGCCGCCTCCCAGGTGGCCCACTCCCCGGTCGGCATCGCGGGTATCGCAATTTCCTTGGCCACCCTTGTCGGATGGGCCGGTCTCGTGCTTTGGATCATCGCTGCGGCCCCACTCCCAGTGGACCTGCCCTCGGATCAACGGGCTCGGATCGAAGAAGTGCGCCGGAATATCACCATGCAAATGCAGATGATGCAGCCCGCTCCGTCCCCCGGGGTCACGCCCCCACCCGCCTGACCGCGCGTGGTCGCTCCCGCGTCCTTGGTCTGTGATGACAATCTGCGACACCCCATGCCCCCGGCGGGGCAAATGGCACTCGCGGTCCCGGCCCTTTCCCCGATAGTGCCGCCGGGCACGGGCCATGCATAGAATGGTAGGGAACCCCAATCCCCGATCCATGAAAACCCCTTCCCTGACCGGCAAAAAAATCGCCTTCCTCGCCACCGATGGCGTGGAGCAAATCGAACTCACCGAACCATGGCGCGCCGTCCACGCCGCCGGCGCCACCGTGGAGCTCATCTCCCTGAAACGCGGCTACATACAAGGAATGCATCATGACAAACCCGGCGACGGATTTGAAGTCGACCGCACCGTGGATGCCGTGAAGGCGGAGCATTTCGACGGCTTGGTCCTCCCTGGCGGCCTGGCCAATCCTGACACCCTCCGCGCCGACCCTTGCGCCGTTGGTTTTGTGAGGGACTTTTTCCGTCAGGGAAAACCAGTGGCCGCCATCTGCCACGGCCCCTGGATCCTGGCTGAAGCCGGGGTTCTCCAAAACCGCGTCGTCACCTCCTGGCCTAGCATCAAGACCGACCTCGTGAATGCCGGTGCCATCTGGGTGGACGAGGAGGTCCA
>JAQGPD010000454.1 GCA_028293305.1 Verrucomicrobiales bacterium
AGTGGGGAAAAAAAGGCTGCCAGCCTGCTGCAGAATCTCCCGGATCTCCTCGATATCCACAAGGGCAGGGGTGAGCCTCTGTGCTCCCACAGAACCTTCAATCCTGATCTCGATGTCACCCAGTGGATTCACTTCCGGCCAATATGCCCGAGTCGGGAGGTATCTTCAACCAACAATCTTGTTTCTCCACCGTCTCGGTAACTCCATCCAGTGCACGTCGGTGAAGCCCTGCTTCCAATATGTTTCCTGGAGCTGGGCCCAATCATTGGGGCGGTTAGGAAATCCGTCCAGGGACCGGGGCCGGTGGTGCAGGGCCGGTGGGGCCGGCGGTGCCGGTGCCGGTGCGGGATTTTTTGGAGGGGAGCCACCAGCTTAGGCCGAGGAGGGCGAGGAGGGCGAGGAGCCAGGCGCGCCAGGCGGGGTCCTCGTTGCTGTGTTGGCGGGTGATGACGGTCGAGACTCCGGTTAGGTCGTGTTTGGTGAGGCAGGCGGAGAAGTCGGCTTCGCGGACGTCGGCGAAGGCGGTGGCGGTGCGGAGGAGGCGGCGGTCTCCCTGCCAGATTTCCAGGAAGCCGGGTTCGGCGCGGGTGCGGAGGAGGGCGGCTTCGCGGACGGGGCGCAGGGTGATGGGCGCGTCTTCGGGCCGGATGGAGAGTTGCGGCTCGGCGGGCGCAGGGAAGGGGGCGATGTCCAAAAGCTGGCCGCATTCTGTCAGGGTCCATTCCTCGGCGGGCAGTTGGCGGCGGTAATCCTCCAGCCAGCGGTGGATGGTCAGCACCAATGCGGGCAGGCGGCGGGCGTTGCTTTTGGCGATATCGAAATTAAAACACAGCTGGGTGGCGGTGCCGGAGGTGCGGAGGAAAAGGACGGCGCGGTCGCCGATCCAGATGAGCGGTCTGTCCTCCTGCCGCAGGGGGATCCGGAGCGAATCCTGACAAATAAGGGCGTTCCATCCCAGCCCTTCGGTCAGCGGATGGGTTTCCACGAGCAGGGTGCCGGGCAGGACTTTGGCGGCGGGCTTGGGGTCCCTGACAAAGATGATGGCGGGGCCGTCCGGGATGGCGGGATTCAGCGGATTGTAGGCAATGACGGGGATGTCCGCCGCGGTGGGGACGGGGCGGACGCCGGGGAGGCTGTTGAAGAGCGCGGCGTAGGCATCGGGTCCGGAAGCGGGATCGGGGTTAGGATCCGTGGGCAGGGAAACGGTGACTTCCTTCAGCCTGGGGCGCAGGACGGGGGCGGTGTCGTCCATGACGAAGGCGTCGGGGGAAATGGTTAGACTGAGAAAGTCGATGCCGGTGGGGAAGGGGCCTTTTTGTTGAATGACCGCCAGCGGAGGGATTGTCAGGGTCGCGGTGGTGACGACTTGTTTTCCATTGAGCACCTGGAATTCGCGGGTCTGGATTTCCTGGGTGTAGTTTCTCAAGGTGGCGCGCCACAGGGTGCCGCTGGCGGGGTCCTCCTCGACATTGATTCCCGCGAAACCCACGTTGCCGACCGGGCGGCCCACGGCGTAAAGCCTGACATTGGGAGGGAGGGCCGGGGGTTCCGTGTCCGTGACAAAAAGCACGAGGCCTTCCGTGCCGACGAGGCTGCGCGCCAGGCGAAGGGAGGGCGCGGGGTCGTGGGTGCCGCCCGAGGGGTGCCAATCCCCGAGCATGCGCAGGAGGGCGGCGCCTTCCGGGCCGTGATAGAGCGGGCCTGTTTCCAGGCGCGTGTCCAGCAGGTGCAGTTCCGTCCGGGCGGTGGCGGTGGTTAGTTTTTCGAGATCGCGGGGGAGGGATTCCAGCAGTGTTTTTTTGGAAACGCTCATGGAGGCCGAGCCGTCCAGGACCACCGCGATGCGTTGCAGGCTGGTTTTTTCCAACCACCGCGGATCTGTCAGGAGCCATGTCAGCAAAAGCACGCTCAGGAGCTGCAACCAAAGCGGGAGCGAGGAGCGGAGGCGTTCCACGCGGCGGCCGCCCTGGCTCTCGCGGGAAAGTTTTTCCAACAAAAACAAGGTGCTGGCGGGGATGATCACCGAGCGCCTTTGCAGGAGGTGGATGGCCAGGATGGCGGGCAGGCCCAGCAGGCCGAGCAGTCCCCAGGGGTTGCCTAGGATCAGTTCCATGGTTCCACCGCCCCTGACGGGAGCGCCTCCAGTTGCAGTGCCTGCGGGAACGCCAGGGCGGCGGGCACGCGGGCCATGGCGATGCCGTGACGGCGGGTGGATTCCTTCCACCAATCGAAGTGCCGCGCATAGGCGGCGGCGTAGCGGCGGAGCAGGCCGGACTCCACGCGGCGGGGATGGCGGACGCCGGTTTCCACGTCTTCAAAGTCGATATTTCCGTCCCAGCCGGGATCGGATTCCGCTTCGGCGAACGGGGCGAGGATGATGCCGCGGCCTTGCTGTCCTGACAGAAATGCGGCGGTGGGGTCCGGATTGCCGGGGAAGAGCAAATCGCTGACCAGAATGCGCAGCGACCTGGCGCGCCAGGGGACGCGGTCGAGCGACGGGCCGGATTGTCCGGAGGGCGAGGGATCGGGCGGCGGGATGAGCGCGGGCCAGAGTCCGGCGGTGGCGGCCTCGGGCGCGATGGAGATAACATTTCCTCCCTGGCAAATCCACACGCGCGGCGTGGTGCCGGCGCGGAGCGAGGCCTCGACGGTGAAGGCCATGAGTTCGGCGGCGCGGATAGCTTTCGCGGGGTCGAACCACATGGAGGGGGAGACGTCCCAGACGGCATCGATGACGGGCCTGACTTCCTCACGGAAAAGTTTCATGGAGTAGGCGCCGGTGCGCGCGTAGGCCTGCCAATTGATGTGGCGTGGATCGTCGCCGGGGGCGTAGGCGCGGTGGTCCTGGAAATCGAGGGAGCTGCCGGTGCCCATGCCGCTGTGGCTGCCGCTGAGGCCGCGCCAGTTTTGGCGGCGGAGGGGAAGGCGGAACAGGGAGGCCCAGCCGCGCGCCCGGGCATGGGCATCGCGGACGAGCGTGGCGTCCGGAGCGTGGGGAATCATGTGGGGGAATCCATGCGGCCGGGGCGCTGCCGGATCAAGGAGAATCCTGACAG
This sequence comes from Verrucomicrobiales bacterium, assembly GCA_028293305.1. Lineage (GTDB taxonomy): Bacteria > Verrucomicrobiota > Verrucomicrobiia > Verrucomicrobiales > V1-33 > CAIZWU01. Next base: position 3,057 of record JAQGPD010000454.1, read on the forward strand.
GAGCAGGCATCCCGCGGCGGCGGCGGCGGTGCACCATGGCAGCAGCGGGGCGGGGGCATCCGGGGTGAAAGGCAGTCTGGGACCGGGCACCAGCAGGGCGGCGGCGGCCAGCCCGGGAAGTGTCAGGAGATTGGCCGCCAGAGCCAGCAGGGATTGCAGGGCCAGGAAAAGAACGGCCGTGCCCGCGAGCAGCCATGAGCGGCTTTGAAGGGAGGCCGGGAGGCAGGCCATGAGGAGGCGCCCCCAGAAAATCCAGCCCGCCAGCCGCAGGATCGTGGAGGTCCAGCCGGGTTGGAGAAAATGCGTCAGGATCACCGCCGCCAGCCAGCCGCACACCGCCCACAGGATGCCGGACGGCCAACCGGAGCGGAACAGCCAGGAGGTTTTCCAGGAGGAATTTCCGGAGGGTGGGTCCTCGTTTTTTTTCCCGACCACGGCGGTCAGGGAGACCAGGGCAAGCAGTGCGATGGCGGCGCCCAGGAGCAGTGGATGGTTTGGAATAACAAGAGACAACGGAAGCAGCGCCAGCACCGCGAGCCGGGAGCGGGCCGGGTGCGGGCCTTTTCCGCCGCTGAGATGCTGGGCCGTTCCCTCCAGGAAAATAACAATGGCCGCCACGGCCACGGCCAGCTCCGCCAGCAGTGCCCCCGGGCTTTCCAGGCTTCCCGGCGTGTTGGATTTTCCCAACAACCGGGCGACCATGGGCCAGGCGTGGAAGTTCATGGCCAGCCAGCCGATCCCCAGCGCAGGGGCGGCGCGGGCGAGCCATGGGGTATTCCACGACAGCGCCGTGAACGCCGCCGCCAATACATTCCCTGCCAGGATCAGGCGGAGAAGGGTGAGGGCACTATCCGATAGGGAAATTCCGCCGCCGGTGTAAAGAATGAAGGCGTAGGGCAGGAAGCTGAGGCCGGTCAGCGAGATTCTCGCGGACAGGGCCAGCCATTTTCCGGTGACGATGCGGGAGGCCCCCATATTTGTCAGGAGCAGGGTGTCGAGCGTGTTGGCGCGGCGTTCCGAAGTCAGGGCGGAGAGTGCCTGCAAAGGAAGCAGCAGGACGAGCACGGCGGCGAAAATCCACCAGCAAAGTTGTTGCGTGCCATGGGCGGATTCGGTGGGGGAAAAAGTGGCCAGCGGCAGGATGAGGACGATCATCATGAGATGAAACCCAATGATGGTCTGCGCGAAAAGCCGGGTGCGCAGGCCTTGCCGCAGCTCCTTCACGAGCATGGGCGGGAGGCGGTCGGGGAAGTCCCCGGCGTCCGGAATCGGTGGGGAGGCGGGGGCGTCCGGGCTCATGCGGGAAACAGTGTGGCGGAAGGCCCGGTGTTGTAAATCACTTCCTCGGAACGCCCGGAGAATGAGTGTGGGCTCAGACCTTCAAAAAGATTTTCCGGCTGTAAAGAAACCATGCCAGGGCGATGCCGAGCAGGACGCTGCCGGCGGCGATGATCACATTGTTCCAGGCGCCGAAGGCATTGGCCAGCGGGCCGCCGAAGATGCTTTTGGCGACTTTGCTGTAGTTGAAGAAATGATGGGATAGAAACAAGGTGATAGGGTTCATGCCGATCCACAAAAACGGCGCCAGGCCGCGGCGGACTTTCCAGCCGTCCACGATGGCCAGGAAAAAGGCGAGCAGCATGAGGCTGTAACCTCCCGCGACCAAAACGTAGGAGGAGGTCCACAGTTTTTTGATCACTGGAAAATACGGATGCCATGCCCAACCCACGCCGGCGAGCACCGCGCCCGCGACCGCGAGCACGGCGGCTTTTTGGAAAACGGGCGCGGGCCGGTGCTTGAGCCATCCACCGGTCAGGACGCCGAGGATGGCGGTCGCGATGGCGGGCAGCGTGCTGAGCAGACCTTCGGGATCGTGAGGGCCGTCCCATTTGAATCCGGGAAGATAGTGGGCGTCGAACCAATTGGTCAGGTTCCGGCCTTCCGCGAAATCACCGGCGCCGATGCCGGGCACGGGCACCAGGGCCAGGAGGGCCCAATAGCCTAGCAAAAGTGTGAAAAGGAGATTGATGCGCCCGCGCTCTTTCAGGAATAGGAGGGCCAGTCCCCCGGCGAGGCCGCAGATGGCTAGGCGCTGCAGAACGCCCATCCAGCGGACCATATCGAGTCCTTTGGAAAATCCCCCATAACATAACAAGCCGAGGATGTAGAGCAGCAGGGCGCGCTTCACCAGCTTCACCAGGGTGCCTTTGCGGCCGAGGGTGGCAAGGCTTTTGTCGGTGGAGTAGACCAAGGAGACGCCGGAGATGAAAACGAAGAGTGGAAAAATGAGGTCGAGGAACCGGAAGCCGGCCCACTCGGCGTGCTCCAGTTGGGTGGCGATGAAGTGGGCGGCGGGGGAATCGCTGGCCTTGGCGATGGCTTCGCCGACGGCTTCCATGCCGAGGATCCAAAACATGTCAAAGCCGCGGAGGATGTCCAGGCTGACCAGCCGGTTGGAGGGTGGGGTGGTGACGGGGTCGACCGGTGAGGCAATGGCGGGGGCGGGGGCGGCTGGTGGTTCGTTTTCGGCCATGGGGGTATGGTGCATGCTTCCGGGGCGGAGTCACGGACCAATATTGATGGAAAACGGTGACGGGTGGGGGAAAGGGACGGCAGGGACAAAAGGACGAAAGGGACAAAAAGGACGAAAGGGACAAAAGGGACGTCTGTAGCGTCCTTTACGTCCCTTTGGTCCTTTTAGTCCTTAGTCCTTTGTCCTTTCCAGCACAGCCGTCCGCTTCCGCGGGAGCCACCCGGGAAATGATAGGCTCCACGTTCCCGAAATACCGGAGCGCCACCTCGTTCACTGTTTCCAGGGGCAGGGTGCGCACGCGTTC
>JAQGPD010000495.1 GCA_028293305.1 Verrucomicrobiales bacterium
GGACCGGCCGTATTGGGTGCACCTGGACTATCCGGAATTCAGCAGCCTCTGCCCCGTCACCGGCCAGCCCGACACCTGCCGGCTGCGCATTTGTTATGTTCCTGACAAACTTTGCCTGGAGACGAAGTCCCTGAAATATTACCTCGCGTCCTGGCGCAATACCGCGGCTTTCAATGAGGATGTGGTCAATCGCCTCCTGGACGAACTCAGCGCCGCCTGCTCGCCTGCCAAAATCATTGTGCGCGGCGACTTCTCCGCCCGCGGCGGCATCCGCCTGACCACCCAGGCCAGCCTGCCCGCCGGGATCGTTGAAAACCCCTTCGGCCTCTAGCACCCTTCGTTCCGGCATTTTATTTTCATTTGCTGTTCCTGACAAAAACCTGACGCCACCGCCCCAACTTCCCAACCTCTCATGAAAGTTTGCGTCCTCCTCTCCGGCGGCATGGACAGCGTCTCGGCGCTGCACCAGGCCGCGTCGGAACATGAAGTCACTTCCACGGTTTCCTTCGACTATGGATCGAAGCATAACGCCAGCGAAATCCCCTGTGCCAAATGGCATGCCGACCTTCTCGGCGTGCCTCACACCGTCATTGAGCTTCCCTTCATCAACGAACTTTTCGCCTCCGACCTGCTGCAAACCGGAGGTGATATTCCGGATGGCCACTATGCGGAGGATAACATGAAACGGACCGTCGTGCCGTTCCGGAATGGCATCATGCTATCCATCGCCGCCGGCTTCGCCGAAAGCCGCGGGGCGGAGGGATTGGTGATCGCCGCGCACAGCGGGGACCACGCGGTCTATCCGGATTGCCGGGAGAATTTCATGCAATCCATTTCCGACGCCATCCGGCTGGGGACCTACGCCGGATTGCAGGTTCTGCGGCCATTCATCCACACTGACAAAACCGGAATCGCCAAACTCGGAGCGGCGTTGGGTGTGGACTTTTCAAAAACCTGGTCCTGTTATAAAGGCGGAGCCATCCATTGCGGAACCTGCGGCACCTGCGTCGAACGCCGGGAAGCCTTTTTGTTATCCGGCGTCGCCGACCCCACCGTCTATCTGGCCACTCCGCCCCTCCCCGACGCTCCCCCATGCTGATCTCCGAAATCTTTTACTCCGTCCAAGGCGAGGGCATCCTAACTGGTGTGCCTAGCGTCTTCGTGCGGACTTCCGGCTGCAACCTGCGGTGCCGTTGGTGCGACACTCCCTATGCTTCCTGGAAACCCGAAGGCGCGGAAATGACGCCCGGGGAAATCCTGACCGAAATCCGGTCGCACGCCGCCGCCGCGCACGTGGTCCTAACGGGAGGCGAACCCATGATCGCGAAGGACGTGAATGCTCTCATTTCCCTAATCCGGAGCGCCGGCTACCACCTGACCATCGAAACCGCCGGCACCACGCCTCCGCCGGAAGCAGGCTGCGATCTCGCAAGCCTCAGCCCCAAGCTCCGCAACTCCACCCCGCTCCCCGGGGAAATCAGCGGAGGCTGGATTCAACGCCACGAACAAACCCGCACCAACCTGCCCTTCCTGCGGCAGTGGATCGAAGCCGCCGGCGTGACGCAGTTGAAATTTGTTATATCGGACCAGGACGACCTCGCGGAAGCCCGGCATCTGGTGGAATCCCTGGCCATTCCTTTCCGGGCCGACCACGTGCTGCTCATGCCCGAAGGCCGGACCATGGCGGAACTGCGGGACCGGTCCGCCTGGCTGGTGGAGGTTTGCAAAACGCATGGTCATCGATTCTGCCATCGGCTGCATATAGAACTTTTCGGCAATAAACGGGGCACCTGATTGCGAAGGCGATCCGGGTCCGCCGCTGGCAGCGGGATTGAACAAATCGCCACGAAGTTTGTTTACTTGCGAGGGGATTTCCTGTTATATGCGCGGCATTCCGGACGTTTCCGAATGCAGCAAAGTCCCGCTTTTCCGTCCGACCCGAATTCAAATTCCGCCCGACACCGCCATGAAGCAATATCATTCCCTATCCTCCCGGATTTCTGCTATACTTCCCCTCGCGGTTTTGGGACTGTGGGCATCCGCCGCGGGGGTAGGCCGGTGCCGGGCGGAGGAACCACTGAAGGTGGAAACAGTGGCGGCGGCGGAGCTGAAATTTTCCGCTAAATATCCTGAAGCACCGGGGATTTTTCTAACAGCATCCAGGACGAATTCCAACCTGACCGTGACCAAGGCGGAACTTGTCAAAGTGCTGGACGCGGCGGTCGCGCCCATGGAAAACGCCGGTGGCGCGGCGGTGAAAGTGGAGGGAGCCCATGCGGAAAAAGCGCTGCAGGGCCGGATGGACGGGATCCTGATGTGGGGGCCCTACCAGGATTTGGAGCCCGGGGTTTATTTGATGGTTTACCGCTTCCGTCTGGATGCCGACCCCATCCCCGGCAGCACGTGTTTCGCGGATGTCTGTCATAAAGCCAGCACCAGCAGCGGGGAACGGCTGGCGGTGGAAAAGCTGGTGCAGGACCAATGGGTGGAGACGGCGGTGCCGGTTTTTGTGCCGGTGAAAAAAGCCTTTGAGTTCCGCTTCTGGCCGGGCGGCAACTCGTTCACCGTGGATAGGATTTATGTGTATAAAGTGGACCCCGGCAAACGGGCCAAACCGGAACCGGGCACCGTCATTCCGCTGGGGCTGCCGGTTCAAGGCCGGCCGCAGGTCGCCTTGAGTCCGCACGAACCCAACTCCGGGCAGATCGATATCGCGGGTTATTTGCCGGGCACTGCCATCCGCTGTCCTTACACCGGGAAAATGTTTTTGGTGCCGTAAATCCTTGGCACCGCGATTGATGCTAGCGGGAGTGCCGGGTTGGAGGTATGGCCCTGTTTTTTGAATTGGGGATCGCTGGATGCCATGCTGGCTGAAAGGCCATCCAGCTGGAAACAAGGCCGGGACGGGCCTTGCTACGGGCGCTTGGCCATCCAGCTTGGAAACAAGGCCGGGACGGGCCTTGCTACCGGTGCTTTGTCAGGAGTTTATGGCGTGCATCCATTTTTCAAGGTGGGCGGACCATGTCAGCGGGAGCATGGTTTCACGGGCCGCGCGGCCCATTGCAAGGCGGGAGGCGGCATCCACGGCGAGCGCTGTTTTCAATTTGTCAGCCAACGCGTCGGCATTTCCCGGTTCTGTCAGGAGAAAACCGTTGGTGCCTTCGCGGATGAATTCGGAAGCTCCATCGCCGGTGGAAATCAGCCCGGGCAATCCGCTGGCCATGCTTTGCAGGACGGTGTTGGCGCAGGCATCATAGTGGGTCGGATGCACAAACCAATCGGCGGCCTGACACCAGGGAAGCGGGTCGGTGCGGCCAAGGCCAGTGACGCGTTTTGTCAGGCCGGCGCGGTCGATTTCACCCTGCCAGGAATCGAGGGATTGCCCGGCGACCCAGAGCCGCGCCTCCGGAACCTGACGCAGGGCGCCTAGCAACGGAGCCAGGCCTTTACGGCGATGGTCCAGCGACACAAAAAGCAAAGCGGGCGCATCATCGGGAATGCCGAGCTTTTTCCGGAGTTCCGCACGTCCCTCCGCCGGATCGGCGGGTCGCCAGCGGGTGCTGTCCACGGCAGTGTGGATGACGGAAACCCGATCGCCCGGGACTTGATAGGCCTCCGCGAGTTCGGCGCGGACTTTGCTGGAATTCACCACAAAGCGCCGGGTTTCCCCGCCGGTGTATAACTTCTTTTCAAGGGAAAGCTCCAGTTGGTTTTTCGGTTTCCACCGTTTCCACCACGGCAGCATTTTCGAGTAGTGCCAATGACAGCCGCCGCCCGCGCGGTGCACGTCCTGACGCCAGGTGCGGCCGAATCCCAGGACGGCATCCACTTCTTTTTTCAAATCCGGCACCATGGCGGCCGAGCGCTCCGCAAACTTCGCCAGGGTGCCGCGACTTGTCAGCGCGTGCGGGATGATCCTGACATCCGATCCGGGCGGTTTTATCTCCTCATCGATGCGGCTGGTAACGATGACCAATTCATGTCCGGCTTCCGAAAGCCGGGCGGAAAATTCACGCAGGTAGCCCTCCAGTCCGCCGCGCCTGACAAACTGGTGGTATAGGATCGCAATCTTCATGGGGCCCCTCCCCCGGTGCCGCGATGCTCTGCCGGGACCGGACCTTTTTCCGTGCCGGGAGGCGCACCGCGATGGCTGTGCTCATACAATCGGCTATGGCGCACGAATGTTTGATAGGCGGTGCTCCACGCGATCCACAGCCCCGGAAATCCATCCATGAAACCGCGCCGTAAAATATAGGCCCTGACAAATCTCCAGGCGGGCCGGAAGAGGGTTTCGGCGAGCGACCAGGTTTTGCCTCCGGCGAGCTGGCGCTTCAGGTATTCGTCCGCGAAGATATTGATTTTCTCCACATATCTGGCCATGGAGGGAAAAGAGAAATGATGGAGATCGCCGCGGCACACCATCACGGCACCCGGGACTTCCAGCTTATCATGCTCCGGGCTGCCGCCCCACTTCGCAGCGGAGCGGCGCACGAGGCGCAGCTTGCGGTCCGGATACCAATCGCCATGCGTGATCCAGCGGCCCAGAAACCACACCTTCCGCGGAAAACTGGCTCCGTCGTGGGCCTCCGTGTGGGATTTGAAAAAATCGATGATTTCCTGTCTCATCTCCGGCGACACCTCCTCATCCGCATCCAGCGCCAGCACCCAGGGCTGGGTGCATAACAAAAGCGCGGCCTGTTTTTGATCGCGGTAGCCCAGCCAGTCCTGGTGCACCCACCGCGCGCCGCGGGCCACGGCGATGTCCCGCGTGCCGTCCGTGGAGCCGCTGTCCATGACCACGGTTTCGGCGGCCAGCCCGGCCACGCTGTCCAGACACCGGCCGAGATTGGCGGCTTCATTCCGGGTGATCACGGAAACGGAAAGCGGGAGGGGTGTCATGAATAAATAGAAAAAATCCGTCGTCGCGGGCCGGCGACGGATTGGCGCGGCGTGTGCTTTGGCGATATGGCGTGCGATTCTTTCCCCTGCCAACGGAAAATAATGCCGCGTCGGTTGACACCCTGCTTCGCGACGCAGAAGCTCACCCCGTCACCAACCATCCTGCCCATGGCTATCAGGCTAGATAAAGCAATCATCCGTGGTGAAATCACCAACGAAACCCCCGGCCTCGTCACCGGGCGGATCTGGCTATTGGGCAGGCCGGATCCCATTGAACTCAGCCTCCACGGCAATTGCCTGCGCGATCTCGCGGGCTGCCGGCTCCATTTTGAAAATCCCGTTCCACGGCACGACTCGGCTGTGGGCATCGTCGCGCCCCGGCAAAACGGCGTGGTGGGCGATATGACCGCGTCCCGCAAGACGCGCATTCCCACCGTCAGCGATGACGAAATCCTTGATTATGTGGAGGCCAAGCTGCCCATCCCCACCCGCGTCGCGAATTGTTTGTATCTGGAATGGTTCAGCGAATTGAACGGCCGCATGGTCATTGAAAGCACTGAATTCAAACTCGAAATCACCACGCCCGAGTGGTCGATGACGGCGGACGAGGACTCGATGCAGACCAAGGAAAGCCAGGCGAATTTCCACGCCTATCTCGACGCCATCACCGGCGGTCCCGACGGGGAGGATGAGGAGGAGGATGACGACGCCGAATACGCCGATGAGGACGAGGAGCCGGATGACGACTTCAGCGGCAGCGGCGCCGACGAGGAGGATGAGGAAGGCGCCGACTCCGGCGAAGTCGGTGCGGGGCATTTGATTTCCGGGGATTTGCCGGGCGACTCCTCATTGATCGAGGTGAACATCGGTGCCGAGTCCGAGGAACCCCTGAACGAATTTGAATGGGAACAGGAGCTCCGCGAGGCCGACCGCCGCGCGGAAGCCTACCAGGAAGCATTTGACCGCTATCGCGACCATCCTCAACGTGAACGACTTATCGCGGAAGCCATGGGTTGGGAGCCGGAAGAGGTGGAGGAATTCCGCGATGATTGGCAGGATGTGACGGAAAGCATGCAGCCCCAGGATCCCGATGAAATGCTGGAAAACGCCGGCATGTTCACCGAGGACGAGGAAGGCGCGCACCATCCCCTCAGCCGCCGCGCCATGGACTTCGCCCTGCGCCTGCAACGCGACGCCAAAACCCGCGGACTTTTTGAAAGCGACATGGCCCGGGACAATCCCGTCCTCAGCGTCATCGTCAGCATCATCGCCCTCGGCGGAAAACTCGCCGCCGCGCTCGATGGCACCATGCACGGCTACGATCCCGAACCCGGGTTTGTCATCGCCATGTTGAAACGCGCCCAAATCCCGCTCAACGAGGCGCTTCACGCGCTGTCCTCCATCCAGCTGAGCGGTCTTCCCAAAGACACCCGCAGCTGGCTCATCGCCGCCCGCACGGAACTCTTCGACCTCCGGAATGATATTCTGGATTTGATGAGTGATCTGCGGAAGTGAGCGGCCCAGGCTGCCCCGGGGTGCCAAGGCATCCACAGAGCCCGCACGGCCATGATAAGGCGGTCGGGAGCGGTTTGAGAGAATAGGTCCTATATGACCTATAGGACATATAGGGCCTATCTTTTTCCCGCATTGGGGGCGGGATTTTCCAACGGCTCAGACT
>JAQGPD010000512.1 GCA_028293305.1 Verrucomicrobiales bacterium
TCCTGCAGCTGCGTCATGCTTTGCGCCATCCGGTGCAGCACGCCTGACAAAGTCCCGGACGCCTCCCCCGCCGAAACCAGCGAGGTGTAAAAATCATCAAAAGCCGGTGAGGTCATCCGGAACGAGGCCGCCAGCGTCTGCCCCTCGCGCAGATGCATCCGCGCCAGGGCACTCGCCTTCCGGATGATGGGATCCTGCTGCTTTTCCGCCATCACCGTCAGCGCCTGCTGCGCCGGCAGCCCCGCATCCAACAAATCCGCCAGCTCGCCCGTGAAAAAAATCAACTTGTTCCGGTTCATCCTCGGCATGCCCGCCCCCTCCGCCGGCACCGCCTCGACCGCGGCGCTTTCCTTCAGCTCCAAAGGCGACAGCCGCCGCGCCTCCAGCTGCCGGTAGGCCTCCCCGCGCGTGGGCGCCTCCATGTCGCCGGACACGGCGGCCCCGGCGGCATCCAATGCTTGATAGGTGAAATGGGCCATGTATTGAAAAACCGATAGGATTTGTCAGGGAATTTCCAGGTTAGGCCCCGTGGTCCGCCGCGGTGACCGCGATGACTTCCTCCAGGGTGGTCTCGCCGGAAATGACCTTCAGCCAACCATAGTCCCGCATGGGCAGCATGCCCTGTTCCCGCGCCCGCAGCCGCAGCGCCGAAACCGGAGCCCGGGCCGCCACCAGCTCCTGCATCGCCGGTGTCACCGCGCAGATTTCAATGATCGCCATGCGCCCGCGGTAACCTGTTCCCCGGCACTCCCGGCAACCGACCGCTGTCAGGATGCGGTGTTTCTGATCCACCGGAAAGCCCAGCGATTCCAAATAACCATCATGCCCCTGGTGCTCCTCCGCCGGCCGCCGGCAATGCGGGCACAGCCGCCGGACCAGACGCTGCGCCAAAAACGCCCGCACCGAAGACGCGATCAAAAACGGCTCGATCCCCATGTCCACCAGCCGCGAGATCCCGCCCACGGCGTCGTTGGTGTGCAGCGTGCTGAATACCAAATGCCCCGTCAGCGCCCCGCGGATCGCGATTTCCGTGGTCTCCAAATCCCGCATCTCCCCCACCATGATCACATTCGGATCCCCACGCAGAATACTCCGCAATCCAGCCGAAAATGTCAGGTTGATCTCCGGCTTCACCGCGATCTGCACCACGCCGTCCAGCTTGTTTTCCACCGGATCCTCGATGGTCACGATGCGCCGGTCCTTCGTGTTCAGTTCGCGCAAAAAAGTATAAAGCGTGCTCGACTTCCCGGACCCCGTGGGGCCCGTCACCAGGATGATTCCGTTAGGCAAGGCCAGCAATTCGCGCACCTGGGCCTCCAGGGATTCCGTCAGGCCCAGCGCGCCCAGTTCCATGCGCTCGCGCCCCAGCAATCGCAGGCTCACGCTTTCGCCATTCACGGAGGGAATGGTCGCCACGCGCACGTCAAAACGCTGGCCATTCAACTCCAGATTGATGCGCCCATCCTGCGGCAGGCGCCGTTCCGCGATGTCGAGATGCGCCATGATTTTAAGCCGTGAGACCAGGGCATTCTGCAGCAGCCTGACATTTGGCGGCACCGCCACTTCATTCAACGCGCCGTCCACCCGATAACGGATCCTGACATCACTTTCCAGGGGCTCGATGTGAATGTCCGTGGCCCGCTCCCGGATCGCCTCACTGAAAATCTGATTCACAAAACTCATCACGGTCGCCTCCTCATTGTCGTCCAGCACCGTCACCTCCTGGCGCAGTGCGTCATCCCCCGAGCCCGCCGTCCGCCCGTCTATCAAATCCTCGAAACGTTCCGCTCCCACCCCGTATCCCTGCCGCAGGGCCTCGATGACCGTGCTCCGCGGACTCAGAATCCAGGATACTTTCCTATCAATCATCCGCCCCGTCATCTGCCTCGCCTCCAGATCAAAGGGATCATACGTGTGCAGCACAAGTTCCGCCTCATCGGCGGACGCCGGCAGCAGCCGGTGCCGCAGCGCCAGCCGCGCCGGCAGGCGAGTGTGCATCGCCTGGCCCGCGTCCGGCACCGGATGCTCCGCGAAGTCCATGCCCACCGCCGGACCCAGCTTCCAGAAAAAACCGGCTTCATCCGGCAGCACCCCCGCATCCAGCAGGGTGTCCACCCAGCGGCCTCCGCCCAGCGCGGCCGACGCCAACGCCTCGCGCAAGGCGTCATCGTCCGCGCAGCCGCTTCCGACCGCGGCGGCGCGCAGGATTTTTTCGATCGGACCCGGTGTGGCGGCAGTCATTATTTTGCGGGTGAAGGTTCCTGAACCGCGGGGGCGGGGAGCGCCCGTTCATACTCGGGCAGCGGCAGATCCGGGAAAACCTCGGCGGCATCCGCCCCGATTCCCGTGCGCAGATCCTCACCCATGCTAACCGGTTTTTCCATGCCGTCCTCCACCACCACCGGTTGGATGAAAATGATCAGCTCCTTCCGCGACTTCACGGATTTGGTGGACTTGAACGCATGACCCAGCACCGGAATGCGTCCCAGCACCGGGATGCCGGAGGTGCGCTTCTCCTCGTTTTCCGTGATCAGTCCGCCCAGCACGATGGTGGACCGGTTGGCCACCGTGACGTTGGTTAGGAGGCGCTCCGTTCCGATGATGGGCACCGTGTTTTCCGCCACCTGCTGCTGGCCGACCACGGTGTCATTCACCTGCGCGATTGTCAGACTGACTTCCTTATTGCTGTTGATGAGCGGGATCACCTCCAACTTCAGCACCACGTCCTGGAAGTCGATGTTGGTGCGCACGCTGTCGGAGTTCGCGAGGTTGGTGATGCTGCTCGTGGGCACCGGAATGCGCCGGCCGGAAGTGATCACCGCTTTTTTGTTATTCGCGGCATAGATCGCCGGACGGCTGAGGATTTTAAAACGCTGCGTGGTCTCCAGCGCCCTCACATAACCATCCACGCCATCCGCGATTTTTCCATACAGGCTCAGCCCGGCCAGCGGCCCCAGCGGCGAGGTCGGAAGCGGGTTCCGGAGATCCGAAATCGTCTTCGCGAACGAATCCCCGGTCAGCACGGCTCCGGCAAAATCACCCGTCCCGCCGGCGCGGAATTGACGCAGATAGTCCACTCCGAACTCCATCCCGTCATCCAGCGAAAGCTGACCGATGATGGTGGCCAGATAGACCTGAGGCGGCTTGTGGTCCAGCCGGTCCAGCAGGCTGATGATCTTGGCGATGTCCTCGGCCGGGCCGTAGGCGATGAGTTTGTTAGCCTGGACGTCGGCCACCAGCCGGGTTTTTCCTATCAATACGGAGAGCGGCGCGGAATTGTCCTCCGGCGCGGTCAATTGATCCTCATAGCCCGCGGGCGAAGTCGCCGCGCCCTCGCGCTGCGTCTGCGGCCGGCGCGGCCTGCCGGCCAGGGTCGCGGCATCCCCGCTGGCGGTCGGGGGGCGTCGCGTCCTCACCATTTCGCCGCCCGCCATGGTGGACGTTCCGGTGCCGGTGTCCTGCAGGATATCCACCAAAACCGGCAGGATCTGGTCCACAAAAACATACTGCATCCGCCGCTCCAGCGGGGCCAGGGCTTTGATAGGCTGATCAAATTCCGCGATCAGTTTTTTGGCGTAAACATGGTCCTCCTCCAAGGCCACCAGCATCAAGCGGTTCAGCCGGTCGTCGGCCACCACGCGCGCGGGCACCGCTGTCAGGGAGCGCACCGGCAGGCGCGTTTCCCGGTCGCCTATCGTGTCCACGGTCATGGGCGGCAGGATCTGGCGCGTGGTGAATGTCGTGGTCAGCATCTGGCCGATGATGACGGCATCCGCATATTTCAAGGTGTAGAATTCCGTCCGCGGCATCATCCTGCCCTGCGGCACATCCAGGATTTTCACCACCCGCAGAATCTGCCGGATGTTGTCCGCATTTTCTGTTATCAAAATCCCCCGGGGACTGGTGACCGGCGTCAGGCGGCCAAAGGTGTTCAAGCCGACATGGCTCCAAAGCGTGGTCGATGTTTCGGATGGATCGGCGTGATCCAATTTCAGAAAATACGACGCCATGGTGTGCCCCTTCGGCAGACTTTCCGGCGTCTCGTGAACGGGCAGCCCGCGGGTGATATCCGCCTGCGATCCAGTTGCCAGGGAAATGCGCACGCTGCGTCCGTCCGCCGATTCCCCCACCACATAACCATTGATCTGGAGTGTGGACTCTATCAATTCGATCGCCTCGTCATTCGTCACCGGCTTGGCCGTCACCAGGCTCAACGGCTTTCCGTCAAAGATGGCGGATTCCTTGATAACGGATTTTCCGGTCAGGAGTTCGTAGATGCTGAGAATGTCGTTGATGCCGTTATTGGGAAACTGCAGTTGGATCGTGGCCTCACTCACCGGAGCGGGCGCGGGCGGCGTTTGCGCGGGTCCGCCCGTGGCTGCGCCCAGGAAAAAAAGGCACGACCACAGCGCCGTGGAAGTGGGGAGACAATGGGTGATTTTTTTCATGGGATCAAGGATCGTTGGGCAAGGGTCGGACCGGTGGAACTTCAACGGCGGGCGCGGGTTCCAGTGGCGGGGAAGGGGCGGCGGAGGGATTGGCGGGAGCCGTTTCCGGCGCGGCGGGCTGGGTGGCATTGGCCGGAGGCGCTCCGGGAGCGGGTGCGGCGGGAGTGCCGGCTGCGGGGACTTCGGCGGGCTCGGGCGTGGCTTCAGCCAGGGTCCGCCTGACAAATTCCAGACGCTGCGGATCGCCGGCGGCGGGATAGGTGCTGAGGAATCCGGCGAAGGATTTCCGGAACTCCTCCTGCGCTTCCGGCGGCAGGCTTTCAAAAGCTTTGGCGGCCGCCGGGTCCAAGCCGCGCAGCAATGCTTCGACCACCACCTGGCTTTCGGAGCGCGCCCCGGGTTTGGATAGGTTGTCCAGCCTGGGAGGTGTCAGGCGCTCCGGATCGAACCTCAACGTGATGCTTTGCTCACCTGACACGATCACCGCTTCGACGCGTTTCAAATCCCGGCTGTCGCTCAGCTCCTTCAACTTCCAGCCCTGCGAATTCGGCGTGGCGGTCACCACAAAGGACTCGCCGCTCGACCGGTTCCAAACCGTCACCATTTTGCCGCCCGGCACGGACGCGACGCCTGACAAAACCAGCGAATCCGAAAGCCCAAGGATGCGTCGGAAAGGCGGGCGTTCAAACAAAGCCGTGAAGTCCGCCGCCGACACCGGATCCGGCACGGCATTGTCCCCCGCGAAAACGGACGCGGTGGAAATCATGAAAAAAGTGAGGACGGATTTCATGGTTTGAAAAGTTTGGCGATGGTCACGGTGCCGGTCATGCGCGGCGGCGTGGCGGATTGCGGGGCCAGCAGCAGATACTTGATAAGCCTTGGTTTTTCCGGTGATTGCAGCTCCGCCAACCAGCGGAAAAGCGCGCTGTCAGGACCGCTCACCTGGAGCGTGACGGAAAAATCCGTGGCATGTTTTCCTGGTTCCGGCTTCAGCATCACAGGCGCGCCCAGCGCCAATCCGCGTCCCTTCGCACTGGCCTGCAGTTCCTCCAAAAACTCGCTGTGCGCCTTGCCTGCATCCGTCGCCGCGGGCATGACGCCGTCCAGCCAAACCTGCCGCGCCTCCCAAAACGGAGCATCGGCGGCGGCCGCTTCCGCCGCGAGGAATTGCGGCTCCAGTTCTGTTATTTTGGTTTCGGCGGCGGCTTTGCGTGCCTTGAAATCACGCGCGGCGAAGACCATGCCCACGCCGGCCAGAACTGTCAGGCAAAGGACGGACAGGATTTTCTCGGAGGATGTCAGGGATCGCTTCATCGCATTTTTCCTTTGATCTGAAAGCTTGCCGCGCCGTTGGGCGCGATGGTGGGTTGGATCATGCTCCATTCAAAAAGCCGCAGATCCGGCTCCGAATTCACCGCCGTGTAATATTGATAGGCCTCCATCGCGGATTGCGCCGCGCCGGACACGGACAGTTCCGGGCCCTTGGACTCAAAACGTGTCAGGACCACCTGGCCGCCGCCCAGGCATTTGGTGAAACTATTCAGCTGCACCACGGGATAACGCTTCGGCTCGAGGGCCATTTTCAAGCCCTGCCAACGCTCCTGCGTCGCGCGCACCCGATCGCGCACCTGCTTCTCCTGTTGGTTCGCCCCGGAGGACGCCAATAACGCTTCCTCCAGTTGCGTGGCCTGACGCTCCAGACCAGTCAGGGTCCGCCATTTTTCCGTGCCCCACCAGGCCACCAATGCCAAAGCCGCGGCCGCCGCCAACCATTTCACCCGCGCCGCCTGGCCGGGTCCCGATGCGCCGCGCCCGGTGTCCTGGATCAAGCCGGGGCGATGAAAATCCGCCGCCCGTCCGGGTGAGGGCAGGGGATCGTTCCAGACTTCCACCGGCATTTCCAGAGCCGCCGCCAGAGCAATCAAATCCAGTCCGGGAATCTCCCCAAGGCATTCCACCCCACGGATCGGAGCCACCAATTCCTGCTGCTCCAGCACCAGGCAAATGAGCCGGAGTTCCCCCGCCCATTGATCCATCCGATCCCCGGGCAGCGGCAGCGGCTGGCTATGGACCAGGGTGCCATCCCGCCCCGCCCACGCCACGGGCGCGCCGTCCTCGACGGACAAAACCAGTTTCCCTTCCGGAAGTTCATAACATCTTCCGGAGGCGAGGTGGCCCGCGGCATTCCAGGCATGGAACTCCGCCAACACGCCTGCGGCCACGCTGTCCACTGACAAAATTCCGCCGCCGCCGGGCAGGGGAATCAGCCAGCAATCGAAGTGCGATTTCTCAAGGCTTCCCGCGGACAACCCACGTTTTTCAAGTTGGGCGTGGGCCAAGGGCCGGAGGACCCTGGACTCCTGCGAGGGCACTTTCACCGCGAAGGTCCGGCATCCCCTCACGGGCAAACCCACCACCGTGCGCCCCCTGGATTTGGGCAGCGTTTCCCCCGCCGCCACATCCGCCTCCCTGACAATGGAGGCCGCTGGCGGGCACGACCAGACCGACCAGTTTTTACCAGCGGTGGGAAGCAGAAGAGTGAAACGTTTGAACATTCGTGGTTTCGAAAAAGTGTTATTCATTCCTCCCGGATGAGCAGCAGGCCGGGTCCGCTCAGAATGGTCAGCCGCCGCTCCAGCCGGCCGGCGCGCGCCAGGCATTCCGTGCGTTTGATGGGATGGGCGAGCGTCAGCAGCGATGACGCGCGCCGGTAATTCGCCTCCGGCACGTCCAGCACCGCCCGGGCTTCCGCCAGGGTTTTGAAAGTCGTGTCGTCCTCCGTGTCCGCGAATCCGTCAGGACCATTCCTCGTGCGGATGAGCCGGCTGACCTCCGAGGATGTCACATTGAACAATGCCTCCAGCACCGGTTCGGAGGCAGTGTGGAGGTCGATGCTGCCGTCGCCATACAGCGTGAAAAAGTTCCGCCAGTCCGGGTTTTTACGCTCCATTTCGTCCGCTCCCCTAACCAACAGGACATCCTCCAAGGTCTCGAACGGTTTGTTGTAAGGATAATCCGGATGCTCCAGCGCCAGGTAGACATCCTTCTCCGCCCCATGAACGGAGGGACGGTCATCCGCGTCCGTCCAGTCAACGAGGGATTCCACCAGGGAAAGTGCCGCGCGGGAATCCATGCCCCATTTTTCAAACAGGCGTTCCGCGAGGCGCTGCTGCATCCGGCCGGCTCCGATTTGATTGATGGCCAGGCGCGCGCCCTCGGTGCTGAGGGTGATTTCATAGGAGGTCGTGGAGGTGACCTGCTGCCGCAATAACGGATCGCCGCGTTGCAGCGCGGGATGCGAGGCGATGGTGCGCGCGGAGTCCAATAACAAGCGGGCGCGGAACTCCTTTTCCGCATCCAATGACTCGTCCAGCCCGCGCGACAAATGCTGCACGAGGCCGATGATCGACAGCGACATCAGCATGATCGCCCACAGCACCAACAGCAAGGACGAGCCGCGCGTGGCTTTGGAAAAATGCGGGAGGCGGGTTTTCATAACCATTCAGAGGATGCTGAAAACGGAACGCACCGGCGTGGTCCGGCCCGGCAAAAACAATAGCAACTCCACCATGGGAGGCCGGGAGGCCGCCTGTTGCTCGACCCACAATTTCTTGGCAGGATCGTAAAAACGCCACTCGACCCGCGCCACCTCCGGCAGCAGGTCCACCCAGAACCGGCCGAGGTCGTCAGGCCGCACATATTGATTGCCCTGACGGGATTGCAGCGGGCTTTCCGGCACGGATTCGCCCTCATCCGTGGTGCGGTAAAAATCGGGCACCGTCATCGCCAGGGAATAGCGGTTTTCCGGCAGGCCCTCCATGGCGGAGCCGTTGCCGGGAATGGTCAGGGTCGGAGGCCGGCTGCCGGCCCGCGCTTTTTTCCGGTCCTCATCCCAGGGGCGCGGCGCGAGGGTGACCACAGGCTTGTCCCACCGCGGATTCACGCCATGGATATACGCCTCCGGCACGCCGCGCAGGGTGAATTCCTGGCGCAGGGGATCGTTTTCCAGCACCTTCAATTCCAGCGTCCCGCCGGCCGGCAAATGCGCCAGCGCCTGGCGCGTGCGTTGCAGGAAAGTCTCCATGCGCCGGTCTTCACGCTGGGTGGTGGCGAGGTCGGCGGTGGCCTCCACCGAGCCGCTGACAATGCCATAGATCGCGCCCGCCATCAGCCCCAGGATGGCCAGGCCGACGACAACCTCCAGCAGCGTCAGACCGCGGCAGCGGCGCGTCCTGGAAGTGATAGGATCACGGGCGGTAAACATAGACCTCCGCTCTATCCCGCTCCGGCATTTCGCCACGCAGGTCTTTGGCCGTGGCGCTCAGCAGATACAAACCACGCACCGGCTGGCCGCTCCGGTTGATCCATTTCACCTCCTCCAGGGCCGAGCGGAACTCCACGCCCAGGACCTCATCCCGCTGTGTCAGGGTCATTTCCTCACGCTTCGTCCTGTCCCGGGCCTCTATCAAAATCGCCTCCATCCCGCGCCGGACCGC
The DNA here is from genome assembly GCA_028293305.1 of Verrucomicrobiales bacterium. Classification (GTDB taxonomy): domain Bacteria; phylum Verrucomicrobiota; class Verrucomicrobiia; order Verrucomicrobiales; family V1-33; genus CAIZWU01. The sequence continues at coordinate 8,945 of JAQGPD010000512.1, forward strand.
CGCCTGTCTGCGCAGGGCGTTGGCCGAGTCCAGGGTGGAGTGCAGGAGCACGGCCAGTCCGGTCACCACGACGGAAAAAACCGTCAGGGCGATGATGATTTCCAACAGCACATAACCCGGCGCACGCGGGTGCGGACGGCGGAGGGCCGGAGTGGCGGAGGCTGGAAAATTCATCGTGTTGCCAGGCCGGTTGCGGGGCGGAGCGACTCCCCTGACATTTCCCCGGTCAGTCCATCGAAGCCCGCCTCGAGCGTGGCGGACGGCGTGACGAAGCGGACCCGGACCGGGCTGCACATGCCATTGGCCTGGAAAACCCAGCGCCGCATCCGGTCCCCCTCCAGCCTGTCCCAATCCCCGTCTCCCCAAAACAATGCCTCGGCTTTCAGTCCATTTTCCAGCGGGATCGACTGCGTCCATGGCATGTCCGGGCGCTTTCGTTTCCCGGTTTCATTTCCAGCCGTCGGCTCCGGGTTTTGCGTTAGTGGTTTCGTGCCGGCGGGAGTGGATGGCGCGGTGCGTTCCACCGCGGCGGTTTCCACCGTCTCCATTTCAAACTCCGTCACGGGTGGGGGCGTGCGCAGTTCCTCGAGGTGTTTGAAAAACTCATCGCGCTTGGAGAATGACGGATTTCCTGGCAGGGCGTGCAGGCCCTCCTGCTCCATGATGATCTCGTAGGGGCGATGCTCCTTCATGGCCCGCATTCTGGTTTCCTGCACCATTTCCGCCAAGGCGACCAAAGGAGCGCGCGACTTTTCCTCCTCATTCATGCCTTTCAAAACAGGCACCGCCACGGCGGCAATGATGGCTATGATCGTCATGGCGGTGATGATCTCGATGAGGGTAAAGGCTCCCCGGTGCGGGCCGCCGTGCGGGCCGCCTGCATCTCCTGTGAACATGTTGGATCGGGCTTGTTAGTTTTGCTTCGCCAATGTCCAGTTTCCGATGTCGTCGGTGCTTTCCACCCCATCCTTGCCCAAGGAATACACATCATATTCCCCTTTGCTGCGCTTCGCCGGAAATTCGTAGCGGAACTCCTTGTTCCAGGGATCCCTGGGCACCTGCTCCAACAATTGCGTCCAGCGCTCCGGCACCGGCTCCACCTCCGGACGCTGCACCAGCGCCTTCAATCCCTGCTCCGTGGTGGGTGGTTGCAGGTTCCGCGCTTCATACACTTTGATCTGCGTCAGGATATTTTTCACATCCGACTCCACCCGGGTTTCCTTGGCGACGTCCACGTTTCCTTTGATAAGATTGATCGCGGCCGCACCCAGAATAGCAATGATAGTGATCACCAGAACAATCTCAATCAGAGTGAAGGCACTCTGTTGTCCGATGCGTTGACCCCGGCGGGTTTGATATCGAAGCTTCATGGGGAGCATATACGATTCCTTCACCTGCTCTTATCAGCCCCCCCATCCGCTTTTCCGGTTTCACCTGCCCGGGTGTGCCGCCCGCGGCCTTTGAATTTACGGGGAAAACACGGCTGTTGCCCATGGATTCCGGCCCTGACGAAATCTTCTTTTTATATCATAAAAGGATTTCTTTTGTGCAATGAATCCACCTCTTTGGGACCACCGCCGGCACCACGCGGTTTATTGCTGGATTCCCAGAGCGGACAATTGGAACGCCATGTCGCGCGCTGTTTCCTTCAACGCATCATAGCGGCCCGCCACGCCGCCATGGCCCGCTCCCATGTCGCAATGAAGCAGGGTCACTTTGTTATCGGTGCGGAGGCCGCGCAATTTCGCGGCATACTTCGCGCCCTCCCAGTAAGGCACCTGGCTGTCGTTCAGGCCCACATTGACCAGCACATGGGGGAACGCCGCGGCTTTGAGATTGTCATAGGGACTGTAGGCGCGCATCCAGGCGTATTGTTCTTTGATATTCGGATTTCCCCACTCCACATATTCGGAGGTGGTCAGCGGCAGGCTGTCATCCAGCATGGTGTTCAACACATCCACGAAAGGCACGTCGAGAATGGCCGCCTGGAATAAATCCGGACGCAGATTCAGCACCGCACCCATGAGCATGCCTCCGGCGCTGCCGCCGCTGATGACCATCCGCGATGGCGTGGTCCAGCCTGTCCTGACAAAAAATTCCGCGCAGCTCACAAAGTCGGTGAAGGTGGTCATTTTATGCTCCATCCGGCCGGCATCCCGCCATTCCTCACCCATTTCCCCGCCGCCCCGGATGTGGGCGATGGCGAAAACCATGCCCCGGTCCAGCAGGCTCACGCGGGTGCTGCTGAAGGAGGCGGTCTCACTGATGCCATAGGATCCATAGGCATACAGATGCAGCGGCTGTGGTTTCGTGCGGTCGAGGTCCGCGCGATACACCAGGGAAATGGGAATCTTCGTCCCGTCCGCCGCCGTCGCTTCTATGCGCTCGGTGCGGTATTTTGAAGCGTCGTAGCCGGGCACTTCCTTGTTTTTCAGGATCTTCAAATCCCCGGCATCCGCGCCAACCGACCGGATGGACGGCGGAGTGACCATGGATTCATATCGGAGCCGGAATTCGGTCGCGGAGAAGTCCGGATTCTCATCCGGCATGATGTCATAGGCGGCTTCCGGCAATGTTAGCCTTTTTCCGGTGGCGGAGGCGAAATCGTATAGCCGGATCTGGGGCAGACCGCTTTCGCGTTCGGTCACGGCCATGAAACTTTGAAACATCACTACGCCGTCCACTTTCACGGCCGGCTGGTGCGGCAGCACATCCGACCAGGCAGACGGGTCGGTTTCCGGAGCGCTGACGATGCGGAAGTTTTTGGCGTCGCGGTTGGTCACGAAATAAAACCGGTCGCCGCGGTGCTCGGCGTGGTATTCGTGATCCGTGACGCGCGGCAGCAGGATCCGGGGCTTGGCGCCGGGGTCCTTGCCGGGGATGGCGCGGACTTCGGTGGTGGTCTTGCTGCCGCTGGTGCAGAACACAAACGCATGGTCGGCCGAGCAGCTGGCGGCCACGTCGAAGAGTTCATCCTTCTCCTCGAATAACAATTCGCGTTTTCCGGTTCCGAGATCGAACCGCCAAAACTTGTCAGATCTTTTAGCTTCGTTTTCCGTGGTGAAATAGAGTGTGTTTTCATCGCCGGCCCATGTCAGGCTGGAAACCTTGCCGATTTTTTGCGCCACCGTCTCCAGATTCTTCAGGTTCAAAACAAACGGTTCATATTCCCTGTAACCGGTCCAATCCATCAAATAGACCAGCCGCGTGCCGTCCGGTGATATCCGATAGTCCTCCATCATCGCATATTCCTTTCCTTCCGCCAGGCGGTTCACATCCACCACGATCTCCTCCGCCGCGCCGGGGGTGTCCTTTTGGCGGCAAAGGATGGGATGTTGTTTTCCTTTTTCCGAGCGCTCATACCAGAACCAGCCATGCAGACGGTTCGGGACCGAGGAATCGTCCTCCTTCATGCGGCCCACCATTTCCGTGTAAAGCTTTTCCCGGAGCGCGGCGGCGGGGGCGAGGACGGCGTCCGTGTGGGCGTTTTCCGCTTTGAGGTGCTGGATCACAGCGGGGTTTTCCTTTTCCCTGAGCCAAAAATAATCATCCGTCCGGGGATCGCCGTGGATGCTCACGTCCCTGGGTTTTTTGTCAGGCCTCGGGGCTTGGGGAGCGGGGGAGAATTGGGCATTCATGGGGGTGGCGGTCAGCATGCCGGTCAGCAGGAACAGCAGGGGAAACTTCATGGTTTTCCTATCGCCTGTGGGCGGCCGGAGCGGCAAGGGGACATCTTGCCGGCGGGGTTTATTTCACGAAGGTTTTTCGCCGCGGCCTGGCACGGGGTCGGTGGGATAAGATAGGAATCAGAAATGCTTTTGTATGGGAATCGGTTTTTTTAATGTTCGTAATGGGGCATTTGCCCGGAAAAGTAAAATTATTCAAGTCGGGCATAGGGAATGCTTTTCAAAAATGCGAACCTCTGATATAGAATTAAATAAATATGAAAGCTAACTCCAACCGCAACGTTCGCCGCCGCCGCCATGACGTGCTGCGCGAGTTTTTCGCCTGCGCCGTAGTGATTGCCGCCATCAAATCCGGCGACCCCGGCGCTCCTGCGAGCGCCCAGTCCGGTGACGGGCCTTCCCCTGCGGGGAGAGTCTGACGCCGGCCGCCGCGCCCGGATTTCAAGCCCCTGGCCATCCTTTCGAAGGGATGTGCCAAGGTGACGAAATCGGCACCGGGAAAAAGGGGTGTTGCTGGAGGAAGTGGGATAAACTCGTAACCGGGGCCTGATCAATCCGCTCCATCGTTTTGATATGAAAACACACCAGGTGAAAGTTTACTACCGGGTTCATGAACGCGGTGAGGCTCCCGGGGCCAGCACTCCCTTGGAACTGGCCTCCGAGCGATTCACGGACGAACCGACGGCGGGCCGTTATCTGCAGGACCGCCACACGCGCTACACGGTCCTGCAAGTGCCGGAGCGCAGTGATTTGGCGGTGATTTGCTCGCTCGAGAAAAAACATCCTTGGTATCAGGTGGCCATCGATCAGGTGGAATGGATTGCTTAGAATTAGGTCCCGGGGCTTGGGCCCGGGCTGTTATACTAAATGCAGGTGGTAATCCGTAAATTCCCCACCCTGCCTTTCGGGACCGCCACGCATTCGATAGCTGTAGACAACATTCCATTCACAAATCCGGCTGGATTTTGGGAATGGCGTTTGGGATTTTCGCCTGGGGTTGCCGTGGCCACGGCGCCCCCGGGAAGGGGCCACAACGCATTTTGAA
>JAQGPD010000485.1 GCA_028293305.1 Verrucomicrobiales bacterium
TAACGGATTCTATTGCGATGACGAATTCTCCTCGGTCGATGCCCCCTCGGCTTTGATGCGCGAGAACAAGGTCTTCCACCGCCAGCCGAACGGCGCGCCCGACGTGCAGCCGTGGCATGCCTTCCACATCGAAAACGCAAAGTTCGTGGCCATGTTGGAAACGGTCGCCCGCGAGTCCGGCGTCGAGATCATTGATGGCAAGGTCAACGGCTCCGAGCGCGGTCCCAAGGGCATCGCCGCCGTGCATCTGGAGGATGGACGAAAACTGGAGGCCGACTTTTTCATCGATGCCAGCGGCTTCCGCAGCGAGTTGCTGGGCCGCGCTTTGGAGGAGCCTTTTGTCAGTTTCGACAAAACGCTGTTCTGCGACCGCGCCGTCGTGGGCGGCTGGGAACGCGGGGACGAGACCATCCTTCCTTTCACCACCGCCGAACAAATGGACGCCGGCTGGTGCTGGCAAATCGAGCATGAACACCACATCAACCGTGGGTATGTCTACAGCTCCCAGGCCATTTCCGACGACGAGGCCGCCGCGGAGTTTCTGAAAAAAAATCCCAAAGCCCCGGCGTCCCCGCGCGTGGTCAAGTTCCGCAGCGGTTGTTATAAACGCATGTGGGTGGACAACGTCGTCGGCATTGGAAACGCCGGCGGTTTTGTCGAGCCCCTGGAAGCCACGGCCCTCATGATCGTGTGCTCGCACACCCAGACGCTGGTGGATTTCCTCCTGCACAGCGAGCTGGAGCCCACTCCCTCCATGCGCGATCTCTACAATGACCTAACCGAAGGAACCTGGCATGATATCCGGGACTTCCTCGGCCTGCATTACAAGGTCAACACCGCGCCCGACACCCCGTTCTGGAAGCATTGCCGGGCTGACACCGATCTGTCAGGAATCGAGGGCCTGCTGGACTTTTACCGCGAAAACGGCCCCACCGGATTCTGCCGCTACCGCATGCCCCGCAGCCAAAGCGACTTCGGGATCGAGGGCTATTTTGTCATGCTGGTGGGGAATCAGTATCCTTACAAAAAACGCCACCAGTCCACTCCCGCCGAACGCGCCGCCTGGGATGCCCACCGGGCGGAGCACATTCTCCGCGCCAAAACCGGAATCGATGTGAAGGAATCCCTCTTCTACGTCCGCCATCCCGGCTGGCAATGGAACGCCGACATGCCACGGCCGGCGTCCGTGCCGGGGGCACGTTAGGAAGCCTGATCCGTTTTTTCCGAAATCCCAAAACCGTCCTGGACTTGGACGTTGCTTTGGCGCGCCCGGACGTCGTAAGCTGCGCGTGATTTCCGGCAGTCCTTCTTTTTTTAAATCCAATCCAGCCCGACCATGCGTGCTCCCCATTTTGCTCTTCTCCCTTTCCTGGCAGGACTCCTCCTTTCGCCCGTCGCCAGCACCCTGCAGGCGGAAACGCCGGCCCCGCCAACCGCCGTCGCCGCCGCGGGTGACCTCAAGGATTTGCCTTACCGCAGTGGGGAAAACCTGGATGACTATCAAAAATCCCGCTGCCGCCTGGACCTGTATCTTCCCCCGTCCGCGAAAAACTTCCCGACCCTCGTCTGGCTCCACGGCGGCGCGCTGACCGGCGGCGTGAAGGATGATCCCACCGTCGTCGCCGTGGCCCGGCACTTCGCCGCGTCCGGCATCGCCGTCGCCGCGGTGAATTATCGTCTCAGTCCGAAGGCCAAATTTCCCGCGTATCTTGATGACACCGCCGCCGCCTTTGCCTGGGTGAAAAACAACATCGCCGCCCACGGTGGAAATCCCGGACGGGTGTTTCTGGGTGGCCATTCCGCGGGCGGATATCTGGCGCTCATGATAGGAATGGATTCATCCTATCTGAAACCCTATGGCATGGACATCCCGGCCATCGCGGGACTCGTTCCCGTGGCGGGCCAGACCCTGACACATTACAGCATCCGTGAGGAACGCGGGCTGCCGAAGGACCGGATCTTCGCGGACGGCGCTTCGCCCCTGCACCATGTGCGCAAGGACGCGCCACCCATGATTTTGTTATATGCCGAAAAGGACATGGCCCTGCGCGCGCAGGAAAACGAACTCCTCGCCGCCGCCCTGCGCCAGGCCGGGCACACCGCCTTCACCATCCGCATGATCCCCGGACATGATCACGGCAGCGTGGGAAATGACCTCGCCAAACCCGGCGACGAGGGTTTCGAGGCGATCCTGAAATTTGTGCAATCCGTGCCCTGAAACGCGCGTGCAACTTTCCAGACGGAGGTTGGAGCGTCGTGCGGATTGGCACGGAACCGGCCGGGGCACCCGCCGGATTTCCTCCAAATCGGACATCTCATCCTATCTGGATGTCGCCGCGCAGGGCCGGCGCCGGGTGCGGGAGCCGACCGTGAAAAGCCCGGGCTGAAAACCGACGCGGGGCAGTTTGTTGAAATGAACTGCATCCAATCCGCCCCGGCATCCGCTATGGATTAAAGCCACCCCAGGCGGGGTGGCTTTTTTCCTGACCACCGCCCATGATCTCCCTCGACGACCTCATCGAAACCAATCTCGTTCCCGACGCGCTCATCCGCGCGGGCATCCGCCGGCTGCTGGCCGGGACCGTCCGCGAGCACACCAAAGCCGGGGTGGAGGAGCAGCAGGCGGCGATGATGGACTATGTGGCGGATTTGAAAATGCGGGGAATCGCCGAGCAAACCCAGGCCGCCAATGTGCAGCACTATGAAGTGCCCACGCGGTTCTATCAACATTGCCTGGGCAAGCGGCTGAAATACAGTTCCGGACTGTGGCTGCAGGATACGCAAACCCTGGATCAGGCGGAGGAGAACATGCTGGCGCTAACGTGCCGCCGCGCGGACCTGACGGACGGCCACAGCATCCTGGAAATGGGCTGCGGCTGGGGCTCGCTGTCGCTGTGGATGGCGGAGCACTATCCAAATTCCCGCATCACCGCGGTGTCCAACAGCAGGACGCAGAAAGAGCATATCGACGCCGTGGCGGCCGCGAAGGGATTTAAAAATCTGACCATTGTCACCTGCGACATGAACGTCTTCGACACGGCCGACCGCTTCGACCGCGCGGTCAGTGTGGAGATGTTCGAGCACATGAAAAACTATCAAAAGCTTCTCGCCAAAGCCGCCACGTGGCTGGTGCCGGGCGGGAGGTTGTTTGTGCATATTTTCACCCACCGCGTCTTTTCCTATCACTTTGTGGACCGGGGGCCGTCCGACTGGATGACGCGTTATTTTTTCGCCGGAGGCCAGATGCCGGCGGATGGCCTGCTGCATTATTTCCAGGACGATCTGCGGCTGGAGGAGCACTGGGCCGTGAATGGCCAGCATTACGAAAAAACCGCCAATGCCTGGCTGGAAAACATGGATGCCCACCGCGCGGAAATTTTGCCGCTGTTCGAGGCCACCTACGGCGCGGGACAGGTGAATAAATGGTGGGCGTATTGGCGCGTCTTTTACATGTCCTGCGCGGAGCTCTGGGGCTACCGCGACGGCAATGAATGGCTGGTTTCCCACTACCGGTTCCGCAAACCGGAATGATGCCGGGGGCGGGGCCGGAGCGTGCGTTTCAGTTCGACCCGCGCGCCAGGTGCAGTTTCAAAATGCGGATCACTTCGGCGATGCCTTCGGGGCTTTGATGGCCGCTGTGATTTGACGGGATGATGAGTTCGCTGGCGGCTCCTGGCAAATGGCTGCTTTTGTAAGGAACGAAGCCGTCGCTGCCCTCTTCGGGATGCAGCTTCGCCTTCGCTTGGCCGCGGTCGCCCATGATGCTGTGATAGGGAATGCGCGGGGAAATGGGCAGGCTGTCCACCGTTCTCACGAAACTGTTGGTGGGAGTCAGGGTATCGATGCTGGTGGGCAGGGTTTCATAAGCCAGGCCGCCTTCCGAAAGCGTCACGATCTGGCGCAGGGCGTCCCCGATTTGAATCATGGTCTGGGGCACCTTCACGAGTTTTCTTCCGATGCGGCCGATCCATCCCCCCGCCATGTCCGCGCCGCGGTGGGGCGTGCAGATGAAGATGGCGCGGGAGATGTCAGGACGGGCGTTGAAGATGAACATATCCTCCATCAGTTTTTTCTCGCGGGGGGACATGTCGATGCGTGCCGGCTTGTCGTGGAAGTAGGCTTCCCACACGGAATCCCCGGTGCTGGTGATCATGAGCTTCCCTATCATTCCTCCCATGCTGTGGCCGACATAGACGATGGGTTTATGGTTCGGGTAAACAGTTTTGATCCTATCCAGCTCCTGTCTCAGCAGAGCCGCGGAATAGGGATAGGGATAACCACTGGGGTAGGAGTAGGCCCAGATTTGATATTTTTTCCGGATCAGCGGGTCGGCGCGCAGCGCGTTCACCATCGGCACCCAGGTCGCGGGCGTGTCCAGCAGGCCGTGGACGAGCAGCAGGGGGATGCGGTCCGGATCGTAGGGGCGCAGGCGGGAGAGGCGGGCGGTTTCGGCATATTTGTCAGGATCAAGGAGGCGGACCAGTCCCAGTTTTTCCGGGCGTTCCCGCGTCAGGAGCACCGCCAGCGGGGTGGTGAAGTCGGCCGCCAGAGGGTAGGTGTGGGAACCCACCGTCACGGTTTCCTCGTCGAGCGGATCGTGGAAGGAGACCTCGCAGACGTTTCCTTTGAACCGGGCGACCGCGGACACGCCATAGTAGGTGCGGGCCTGGCTGAAGGTGGCTTTGTAGTTGGTTTTTTCCGTCCTTCCGATGGCTACCAGCGACGCGCCAAGTCCGTCCCTCACGGCCATGTGCTGCAGATAGTCGCCGCCCACCTGCACCTGGTCGGAGGGCAGGAATTCAAAGGTATTGGGGCGCCAACCGGCCCGGGGCACAGACTTCGAGGTGAATTGATAGCGGCCGAAGACCATGGGGGCGTCCCACGATTGATAGTTCCGCGCGCGGATCAGCGAGAACATGCGCTCCAAGGCGAAATTGTAAGCGCGGCGGGTGGCTTCGGACTTTGGATTTTTCTCGAGGTCGCGGCTGAGGGACTGCAGCGAGGCGAGGTAGGACTCGCCGGCGCGGGACGGGTCGGCTTTTTCGTATTTGGTGGCTTCGCGGAAGGCTTTGGTATGGGAATCAATGTCCACGGAAACCTCCGGACTGAGCTTGAAGACCGGATTGACCTCCTTCAGCACGGCGATGCGGGAGCAGCCGCAAAGGGTCAGAATGACGAGCAAAAAAACAGGTAATCGCATGGTAAATGAACGGGGTTCGGCTGACGGTCCAGAACTACGCCTGCGGCGGCGTCAATCCACCGCAATTTAATGACCAATCCCGGAAGGTGTCGGCGCTTCCGATTCATACGGGCAATTGCATCCCGCAAAACCCATGCTAAACTGTATGGAAATTCGAATATTTCGGGTTTTCAGAGCCCCTCCTTCCATCCCTTCCGTTCCGCCCGCCCCCGCGCCCCTTTTCCCCTTCCTATGACCGAAGTTCTTTCCGTGCTCCGCTTTATCGGCACCATGCTCCTGGTGCTGCTGGTTTTCAACTTCATCATATTGGTTCATGAATGGGGCCACTTCCTCGCGGCCCGCTGGCGGGGATTGAAGATTGAGAAATTCCAAATCTGGATGGGAAATCCCATTTGGAAAAAAACCTACAACGGCGTGCAATACGGCCTTGGCTGGTTGCCCATCGGCGGTTTTGTCGCCCTGCCGCAAATGGCTCCCATGGAAGCCATCGAAGGAAAAACCGATGGAAAAGCGGAGCGTCTGGCCCCGATCAAACCCATCGATAAAATCATCGTCGCCTTTGCCGGCCCGCTCTTCAGCGCCCTGCTCGCGCTCTTTTTCGCGGTGCTCGTCAGCATCGTCGGCAAGCCCCAGCACCCCTCCGAGCGCACAACGGTCATCGGTTATATGGACCCGGACCGGGCCGCGGCGAAGTCCGATCTGAAGCTGGGCGACAAGATTCTCCAGATTGATGGCAAGACCGTCACAACCTTCACCGGCATTTACGGCAGCGTGCAATGGGCTATCGCCTCCAGCCAGAAAAATCCTATCGAATTCCTCATCGAGCGCCCCGGCCAGCCCGCTCCCATCGTGGTGAAAGTGAACGCGGATATGTCCTCGGATCCCGACTTCGTGACGCATGAGAAAAAGACCTGGTGGGAAAAAACCATCGGCCGTCCCCCGCTTCGCCGCGTCGGCATCGCGGCCCCGATGGATTGCAAGGTCGAAGCCATCACCGTGGGCAGCCCCGCCGCCGAGGCAGGTTTCGAGAAAGGCGACATCATCACCAAAATCGCTGGCCAGCCGGTGATGAATTCATACATGGCCCTGGAAAACCTGGCGGAAAAAGGCGGCGGAAAACCCATCGCGCTCACCGCTCTCCGCGCCGGCAAGGAAGTCGAACTCACCCTGACGCCACGTGCCCCCTTGGAACCTTCCGATATCACCCGGCCCCTCACGGGAATCAGCTATGAGCTGACTGATCCCAAAGCCATCGTGATGGATAAGCCGAATCCCTTCCGTCTGGTTTACACCGCCGGCGCGAACACGGTTTCCACTTTGTATGCTCTTTTCAGCCCCAGTTCGCACGTGAAACCCGCCCACATGAACGGGCCGGTCGGGATTTTGAATTTGTATTATAACATTTTCCAGAGTGAACACGCCATCCGCCTCGTTCTTTACTTCAGCGTTATTCTGAATGTCAGCCTGGCTTTGTTCAACCTGCTGCCGCTGCCGGTCCTGGATGGCGGCCATATTACTTTTGGCCTCATGGAAATGATCCGGGGCAAAGCTGCCAATTTGAAGATACTCGAATACCTCCAAGTGGCCTGCGTGCTCATGCTGCTGGGCTTTGTGGTCTTCGTCTCGCTGAAGGATGTTGGCGGCATCGCGGAGAATAGCGGAGGCAAAGGCAAGGAGCTCAAATTCGGTCCGCCCGTGCCGCCCGTCGCCCCCACGCCGGTGCCTTTGCCGGCCGCTCCGAATTGAGGCCCGCCGCCGGTCTTTCCACCTTGCATCGCCGGGCCGATTGCGGTCCTGGTAAGGTGCATTTCCTCCCGAACCGATGCTGCCGTGAACGCTTCCTCCATGCTCCGTTATTGTCCTGATTTTTTCCGCCACGCGCGGAGGTCCACACGCGTCGTCCAGGTGGGCAAAGTCGCCATCGGCGGGGATAATCCCGTGCGCATTCAAAGCATGCTCACCAGCGATACCCGGGACACGGAGGCCTGCGTGAAGGAGGCCCTCGGGCTGGTGGAGGCCGGCTGCGAAATTGTCAGGGTCACCGCCCAAACCCGCGTCTATGCCGCGAATCTGGAACACATCAAAGCCGGGCTGCTGGCCGCCGGGTGCGACGTGCCGCTGGTCGCGGACATCCACTTCAAACCGGACGCCGCCATGGAGGCCGCGAAATGGGTGGAGAAAGTCCGCATCAATCCCGGCAATTTTGTTGATAAGAAAAAGTTCGAGGTCCGCGAGTATTCGGATGACCAATACGCCGATGAATTGGACAGGATCCAGGAGGCCTTCATCCCCCTCGTCCAGCTTTGCAAGGAACGCGGCCGCGCCATGCGCATAGGCACCAACCACGGCAGCCTCAGCGACCGCATCATGAACCGTTATGGCGACACGCCGCGCGGCATGGTGGAGAGCGCCCTCGAGTTCGCCCGCATCGCGCGGTCGCTCGACTATCATAATTTTGTCTTCTCCATGAAGGCCTCGAATCCGAAGGTCATGATCGAGGCCTATCGGTTATTGGTCGGCGAGCTGGAGGCGCAGGGCAGTGACTGGAATTACCCCATCCACCTCGGCGTCACCGAAGCCGGCGACGGCGAGGACGGCCGCATCAAGAGCGCCATCGGCATCGGCTCGCTGCTCAGCGACGGCATTGGTGACACCATCCGTGTTTCCCTGACAGAAGATGCGGTTTACGAAATCCCCGTGGCCCGGGCCCTCGTGGGAAGTGTCACCGCCGGCGTCTCGCTGCCTGCTTTGCCGCTCGTTGGCTATCCGATTTCCTACGATCCCTTCACCTACAGCCGCCGCGCCTCCCAGCCATTGGAAGTGCAGGCCGTGCGGGTGGGCGGCACGGAAACGGTGCGCGTTTTCACCAGCGCGGAAAAATGGAACGCCGTCGCCCACAAGCTCAAACAACTCGGCGAATACCAGCCGGAAATCGTCATGGAATCCAGCGGCGTCCTGGAACTGAATCCGCTGGATGAGTCCGCCGTCGCCGCCGTCAATGATCTCCCGGAGCCCCGGCTCGTCACCCTGCCGGAGGGCTGGCCGCACCCGATCATTGCCTCCTACCGGCTCATGGCCTCGCGCGTCCAGGCGCGCCATCCCATTCTGTTGAAGGACACCTGCACCCCTTCCACGGACGAGTCCAAGCCCTTCCTGGAAGCCCTGCTCCCCGCAGCGGTGAATATCGGATCCTTGTTATGCGACGGCATCGGCGACGCCGTCCTGATCCAGGGCGAGGCCGCTCCCAATGCCTCCCTGCGCCTGTCGTATAACATTTTGCAGGCCGCTGGCACGCGCATCTTCAAAACGGACTATGTCGCCTGCCCCAGCTGCGGCCGCACGCTTTTCAATCTGCAAAGCACCACCGGCAAAATCCGTGAAGCCACCGGCCATCTCAAAGGCGTGCGCATCGCCGTCATGGGCTGCATTGTCAATGGCCCCGGCGAAATGGCGGACGCGGATTTCGGTTATGTCGGAGGCGCTCCTGGCAAGATCAATCTCTACGTCGGCAAGACCGCCGTGGAATTCAACATCCCCGAAACCGAAGCCGTGCAACGCCTGACCGACCTCATCCGCGCCCACGGCAAATGGATCGACGCCCCCTGCGAAGCCGCCGCCATCTAACAACCGTAGCAAGGCCCGTCCCGGCCTTGTTTTCCATCCGCCTCGGCTTCACCAACCGCCTCGGCTTAGTTTGATAGTTGAGTAGCCAACCGTAGCAAGGCCCGTCCCGGCCTTGTTTTCCAACCGCCTCGGCTTCACCAACCGCCTCGGCCTTGTTTGATAGCAGAGCAGTTCATGGCTGAAACTCGGAAGGCGAACCAGCGAGCCGGCGAGTCGGAAAATTCGTTAGTCAGAGAGTCAGCAAAACAGGCCCCAACCCGCCTCAACGACGCGGTTCAATTTTCACCCCTTCCTCCAAGGCGTCCGGCGGATGCAAAATCACGCTTTGGCCCGCCGTGAGACCGCTTTCGATCTCCGCAGCGATTCCGTTATTGTGCTTGATTTTCACCGCCGTCCGCCGCGCCGTTCCGCCCTCCGCCAGGAAGGTCATCCACTCGCCGCCGCGCCGGAAAAGCGCTCCCGTGGGGACCTGCAGGACATTGTCGGAGTGCCACGTCACGATTCTCGCCTCGACGCGGTAGCGGTCGCCCACCAGCAGGCCGGCCGGCAAGGGTTCCGCGAAATCCACCCGCACCTTCACGCGCTGTTCCTCCACGCCGAGCGCGCTGATTTTGGTGAAGCCGCCGGGTTCCACCAGACTGACTTTTCCACGCAGCGGACCGCCGCCGCCCCATTGCTCGATGCTCACCTCCGCCCCCGGCTGCACGCCCACGGCATCGCTGGACAGCAATTCAATCTCCGCCTCCAGATCCGTCGGGTCGCCCACCTCCATGATCGGCATCCCCGGCGTCACCACCCGCGCGCTTTCCTCCATGACATTCAGAACAAAACCGTTCACGGGCGCGAGGATTTGATAGGGCGCCGACTGGTCAGGCACGGTGGATTCCGACTGCATGAGCGCGGCCTTCGCCTGGGCGGATTCGAATTCCGCGACCTTCAGCGCGAAGCCCGCGGTGTTCACCTCCCGGTTTAAAAGATCGACCTGATTTTGCGCGGCGTCCCATTCCCGCGTGGCGATGGCTCCCGTGCGCCGGAGCACTTTGGCTCGTTCGAATTCCTTGTCCGCCAGACTCAGGGCATCGCGGGCGCGGTCCAACTGCGTGCCGCGTTGCATGCGCACCGCCTCCGCCGCCTGGAGGCGCGCCTCCGCCTCCGCTTTGGCGCGGGGATTCAGGAAACTCGAAGGCTCGGGAACCAGGGCGGCTAGCACTGTTTTCCCAGCCTCGATGCGCGCTCCGGCGCGCCATTCCACCCGCTGCAGCATGCCGCCCACCGGTGCCGTGATCAGGTGACGGTGGCGGATTCGCGTCTTGCCCTCCTCCAAAACGCTGACTGTTAGCGGTCCGCTGGAAATGGTGGCCGTCTCCACTTCCAAAGGCCGCGGACGCAATCCAAAAACGATAAAGCCGGCCACCCCCGCGCCGATGATCCACGGCACCAAACGCCGCCAGGCTCGGGGTTGGTTCTGGCGATGGCTGCGTGATGCATTGGCCGGTGCCGGAGTGGATCCGGCGGGCTTCGCGGGGGGAGGGGAGGCAGGGGGAGGATTCATGTTATTCTCTGGCTTTGAGCACGCCCAACAGATCCAATTGTCTGATGCGCCGGGCGACAAGGGCGAAGGAAAGGGCGGAGGAAAGCGTGACCACCACGACCGCCATCACATAACTGTGAAGTGTCAGGACCAGGGGCAGGCGCACGGATTCCGTGCTGGCGGTTTTGAGGATCCCGGCCGCCAGCAGGCTGCCGATATACAAACCGACCGGGATGGCGACGAGGGTGAGCAGCGCGAGTTCGCCGATCATCACCGCGGCGACTTCGCGTTGAGTGAAGCCGATGACACGCAGCGTGGCCAGATCGCGGCTGCGCTCCGAAAGGGCGATGCGCGCGCTGTTGTAGACCACGCCGAAGGACACGATCACGGCAAAGGAAAAATAGATAGTGGTGATCATGCCTATCATCTCTCCGGTGCTCTTCCGGAAGCTGCCGCGCACCGCGTCCTTGATGCCCAGCGAGGCGATGAGCGGCGCTTTTTTCACGCCGTTCAGAAACTGCGGCCATTGCGCGCGGTCCACCGCCAGCTGCGCGCCACTGATGGTCGGGCCTTCGCGCATGAGCCGGCGCAGGGCGTCGATTTCCATGTAGGCGGCGATGCCGGCGAAATCGGTTATGGTGCCTTGGATCGTGGCTTCCAGCACCGGCCGCCGTCCTTCCTGGATTTCCAGGATAATGCGGTCGCCGGGCTTCGCGCCGAGGATTTCCGCCAGCTTGGCGGAGATCAATAATCCGTCAGGAGGCAGCGCCACGGGGCGTTCTTTTTCGTCCAGCAGCCGGTTCAGCATGACATCGCGTGGCAGGCCGGTGACACCGAGCCGGCGGGAGTGATGACCGAACCGGAGCCGTGCCGGGACGGCGCGGAAGGGTTCGGCAGACATCACGCCGGGCAGGTTTTCCAAGCTGTGGATGGCGCGCGCGGAACCCGGCTCCAGCAGACTCACGGTCACATCCTGACGTTGTGCGAGGTCCCATTGAAAGGTCAGGAGGTAATCGATCCCGTCCCGCATGGCTCCCGGCACGATGGGGATGCCCGTGGCCAGGGCCAGCCCGAACGCCGTGAAAAAAGCCTGCCAGGGGCGTCGTTCCAAATTCCGCAAAGCCATA
>JAQGPD010000556.1 GCA_028293305.1 Verrucomicrobiales bacterium
CGATGTGGGCCTGCCTGACGGAACGGGGTTTCAACTCATGGAGGAACTGCGGAACAAGCATGGCCTGCGCGGCATCGTGCTGAGCGGCTACGGAATGGAGGAGGACCTGCGCAAGGCCCATGAGGTCGGCTTCGTAGCCCACCTCATCAAACCCGTCAGCCTGACCCAGCTCCGCCACCAACTCTGGTCCCTGGTCCCGCGGGAAACAGACCCGTCCGCCCCCACCGGAACGCCGCCCCATATTCGTTAGAGTATTTTAAATAATGACGTAGTCACCGTCCGACCCCGGAGGGGTTAAATCTCTATAGCCACCGACATCCGCTAAATTCCAGCTCCGGAGGAGCGACATCTGGCTTCATCGGGAAAGAATATGCCGCTCCTCCGGAGCTCGATCATTTTTGCATGTCGGTGGCTATAAAGATTCCGGCCCTCCGGGCCTAATATTGCAGAGGCGTGGCGGCTACGGCATTATTGAAACTGCTCTAGCACACCGGCGATGCCGCCCCGGATTATTCCCGCGCCGGCCGGAATGCTGACAGATTTTTATGTGGTCCGGCTATTGTCCCGCATCCGCCCCACCTTGGCGGCAGGGCAGGACTCCGCTCACCGCACCATCAGACTGGCATCCAGATTCATCACCGCGGAAGCCGTGGTGGCTGCGGCCGCCGCGTCGATGATTTGATCAGGATCCGTCAGGGAGGCGCCCGCTGATTTCACCAACAGCGCGGCCAATTCCCCATGCCCGCGGAAGTGTTTTTCCTGCTCCTCCGCCAGCTGCAATAACAAAACCAGCTCCCGGGCATCGGGATCCCTGCCTGACACTTCCCGGAATAGCCATTTCACCCGCGTTTCCAACGTCGCGCCACCGTCCGCCAGCATGCGCCGCCCCAGGCCGAACGCGGCTTCGGCGAATTGAGGATCGTTCATCAGCACCAAAGGCTGGAGCGGTGTATTGGTGACCGCCCGGCGCGCGGCGCAGACATCACGCGAGGCGGAATCCAGCGCCATCATATTCGGCGGCGTGGTCGTCCTCCGCCAAAAAGTATACAGGCTGCGCCGGTATTTCCCCGGTCCGGCATCCACCGGATAGGCAGGCAGAAAGTTGTTAAGCGCATTCCACATGGACCCTTCCGCCTGCGGGGGATACACCGGCGGCCCGCCCACCTCCGGCCGCAACAGCCCGCCCAGGGCCAAGGCTCCGTCCCGCAACATCTCGGCGGTGAGCCGGTGCGACGGTCCGCGCCCCAACAGGATATTGTCAGGATCCGCCGCCCTCGCCTCCGCGGCCGCCCGGGAATCCTGACGGTAAACCGCGCTCAGCACGATCCGGCGGCACATGGCTTTGTGATCCCATTTTTCATTGATGAATTGCCGGGCAAGCCAGTCCAACAATTCCGGATGCGAAGGCGGCGAACCCTGCGAACCGAAGTTGTCAGAAGTGGCCACCAGGCCCCGCCCGAAGAACTCCTGCCACAGCCGGTTCACCAAAACCCGCGCCGTCAGCGGATGGTCCGGACGCGTCAGCCATGCCGCCAGTCCCAGCCGGTTCGCCGGGGCACCCTCCGGCAGGGCGGGCAGCACCGCCGGCACCGCCCGCGGCACCTCCGCTCCCGGCGCGTCATATGCCCCGCGCGTCAAAACAAACGCGGGCTTCGGAACCACCGCCTCCTCCATAACGGAAATTTCGGGGATGCCCCGCAGTGTCGCCGCCACGGCGTCCCGGGCCGCGTGCAGCTTCTCCCCGGCCTCCCGGGCGGTGGGATCCACGGCGGATAGAAACCACGCTTTCAGCTTGGAAATTTGTTCGGAATCCGGCGCGGGATTTTTCAAAATCCCCGCCAGCGCACCTCCGTCATGCAGCATCGCCACCTCCAGTTCGGTGATCGCCCGGCGGAAGACCCTGACTTCATCCAGGATCCCGCCGCGGAGACCGAAATCCCGCATCCGCGCTCCAAAAAGCAAACCCGATCCTATCTGATAGTCGCGCGTCAGCCGGTCATGCGTGACGCGCGTCTCCATGGGTTTTCCATTCAGATAGAGCCGCAATCCGGCGGCCTTCATGGATCCGTCATAGACCGCCGTGATCCGCGACCATTCCCCCACCGGAAGTTTTGTCAGGGACCGGATGGAAATGGCATTGCCCGGCAGCTCGCGCATCACCGTCCAGGACAGAATGCCCTCCTCCCACATCAGCTCGAATCCGCTGTAATTCGTGTCCGCCGAGGCGGTGTTGGACAGGATCACCGCCCTCGGCCACGCCTCCCCGGGCTTGAGCCAAAAGCAAAATGTCATGGGATCATGCGCATGCTGGATGCCCAGCGCCGGCAGTGATAACGCATCGTCGCCATTCATCAACAAACCCCGTCCCTCCCTGCCCTCCGTGGGTTGGTTCCCGCCCGCGCCCGCCGGCGACGCGGCATCCACGGTGTTGTGAAACTTTCCTTCAACCACATTCTCCAATGGATAGTCGCCAGCCAAATCCGGCATGGCCGCCTGCGGTCCCGCTGCCAGCCAGGCCCGGAAGGCTTCCTCCCGTTCCGCAGGCAAAACCGCGACCGCGGCCTCGGCTTTTTCCACCGCCGCGCCTTGTGCCTTCAGCGTTTCCTCCTGCGCGGCCGTCGGCAATAACAATGCCGGCTGGGGCAGGATTCCCGTGGCGTATTGCATCACCCCTGCCTCATCGATGTTATTGAAAAACGCCCCCAGCGAATAATAATCACGCGCCGTCACCGGATCATATTTGTGATCATGGCACCGGCAGCACTCCATGGTCAGACCCAGAAAGGCTGTGCCGAATGTATGCACACGGTCGCTCACCCCTTCCTGACGCATTTCCTCCTCGATGCTTCCCCCTTCATTCGTCTTGCGGTGGATCCGGTTGAAGGCGGTTGCCAGGCGTTGATCCCGCGTGGCCTCCGGCAAAAGGTCGCCCGCGATCTGCCAGGTGATGAACTGATCCCACGGCAGGTTTTCATTCAAAGCCCGGATCACCCAATCCCGCCACGGCCAGGCCCGCGTGTCGATGTCGGATTGATAGCCGAACGAGTCCGCATAGCGCGCCAGATCCAACCACGGCACCGCCATGCGCTCCCCGAACCGGGGCGAGGCCAGCAGCCGGTCCACCACGGTTTCATAGGCCTGTGGCCCGGCATCCGTCAGGAAATCGTTTATTTCCTTTTGTGAGGAAGGCAATCCTGTCAGGTCCCAGGTCACCCGCCGGAGCCACCGTTCGCGGCCCGCTTCAGGCGTCGGCTTCATCTTTTCCTGCTCCAACCTCGCCAGGACAAAGCGGTCCACCTCCCCCCGCGCCCAGCCGGCATCACTCACCGCCGGCACCTCCACCACAGGCGCCGGCGCTATGAAGGCCCAGTGCGGTTGATACTCCGCGCCCTGCGCTATCCAATTTTTCAATAACTCCTTCTGCGCCGGCGTGAGCACCCGGTGGGAAGCCGGCAAGGGCATCAATTCGTCAGGATCCGTGCTGAAAATCCTTTTGATCATTTCCGACTCCTCCGGCTTCCCGGGCACGATGGCCCCGTCCGCCACCGCCCCCTCGAAGCTGTCCAACCGCAGGTCCGCCTCGCGGTGCGCGGGATCGAATCCGTGACAGTAATAGCAATTTTCCGACAGGATGGGGCGGATGTCGCGGTTGAAGGAAACCTTCGTTTCCAAGGCCTCTGCAGTGAGCGGCCCGACGAGACATAACAAAAATGAGGCTCTCAAAATTTTCATGCCAGCAGCTCCTTGATAACATGTCCATGGACATCCGTCAGGCGGAACCGCCGCCCTTGATGCAGATACCTCAGCCGGGTGTGGTCGATCCGCAGCCGATCCAGTATCGTGGCGTGCAGATCATGCACATGCACCGCGCGCGGTGTGAATTTTTCCTTGGTGGGTTCGATCCTTTGTCCGT
>JAQGPD010000602.1 GCA_028293305.1 Verrucomicrobiales bacterium
TTAGAAGTAATTTCTCCCAGTCATCCTCGAATGCGGGCTCTTCCAAGGATACGATCATTTGGCGAAAATCTTCATCGTCATCCCCCCACTCCCAGCCCTCCTCTCGACCCTCGGCAACTGCTTTCTCGTAGTGAGGGCGCAGGGCCTGCATAGCCTTCAAACAGCCATTTGCTCCAATCGTTTCCAAGCCAACGCGCCTGGCGCCCAGCCACGCAAAACGCCCCGCCACGTCTCCGGAATTCAGGATCGAGGCCTGCCAAAAATAATACATGTCCGAAAATAGAGTCTCTTCCGGAGTCATCTCAGAAACTGGTTTGGTCCAGACTGCGCGTGAATACAATTTAAGCTCATCCTTGGAGGGGTCGAGCTCATCCTTGGGGGAGTCGCCTTTGTAGTCGAATATGGCAGTAATTTTAGCCCGGAATGCGCGAGCATGCTCCTCCGCGGAGTTGGGGTTGGGGCTGGATTCGTTCATGGGGCCCGCCGGTTGCTTAATTTTTTTTTGGCTATCAGCTAGCAATTTAAATGTGCCCGAGGCCCAGGGATGATTCTTCATTCTGTTGCAAACAAAACGATAAGTTAAAATAGCCGGTCGATTCGATTTTTCGGAGGGTAGGAACGGTTGGGCTTCTCCAAGCGGAATAGGAAACAGGTGGGAAATTTGGCGGGTGTTGGAGGGAATTTAGAAAAGCCGCAGCTTTGGTGATGCCGGTGGTTTGGGTAAAGCTGATGCTTTGAGTAGAGCCGATGCTTTGGGTAAAGCCGGTGCTTTGAGAACCGCTCAGAGGACTGAGCGGACTACTCTGGTGGCGGACCACTCTGGCGGCGGACTACTCTCGCCGTCTAGCCCGGCAGGCCTAAATTTTCAGGGCCTGCCAGGCAAGTCAGCTTTTAAATCAGGCGTAGCCCAGGGTTTTGGATGGATCGTATTTGCCGGGCTGCGCCACGGGATAGAGTCCATTGGCATCCGGGCTGAAACGGGTGGGCGTTTTGAAGTCGAGTTTCTCGGGGAGCTCGCTGTTGTCCCAGGCGAGCGCTTCGTCCCATTTCACCAGTTTGCCGCCGTAGGTGGCGTAGCGGCCGAGCATGGCGGTAAAGGTGCTTTGGGCGCCGTAGAAGGCGTTGTTCAGCGGCTTGTTATCGCGGATGGCTTTGTAGAGCTCATTGTGCTCGTTTTGGTAGGGGTTGCCGTCCTCGTCGGATTTCCGGTAGCGCCAGACGGTTTCGCCTTTGCGGTCCTTGATGGTGGCACCGCCATCGCCGTCGATGTAAAGGGTGCCGTTGCTGCCGACGATGATTTCCTTCACCGCGTTCCAGCACTTCGGCTGGTGGCGGCATTGGCTATTCATGATCACGCCGTTGGGGTAGGTGTATTCGACGTAGTGGTGGTCGAAAATCTGGCCGGTTTTGCGGTCGTTGCGGAGCTCGCGGCCGCCCATGCCCTGGGCGGAGACGGGGTGCTGGTCGTCCATGAACCAGTTGATCACGTCGATGTTATGGATGTGCTGCTCCAAGATGTGGTCACCGCCGACCCAGGTGAAGTGATACCAGTTTTTGATCTGGTAATACATTTCGGACCATTCCGGTTTGCGGTCCACGAGCCAGATGCCCTCGTTGTTCCAATAACATTGGGCGGCGATGATGTCGCCGATGAGACCTTCCTTCACTTTGGCTTTGGCGGCGAGGTAGTTTTTCTGATAGCGGCGCTGGAGGCCGACGACGACTTTGAGGTTCTTTTCGTCGGCTTTTTTGGCGTATTCAAAAACGGTGCGGCAGCCGGGGGAATCGGTGGCGACGGGTTTTTCCATGAAGACGTGCTTGCCGGCCTCGACGGCGGCTTTGAACATCATGGGGCGGAAGCCGGGAGGCGTGGTCAGGAGCACCACATCGGCGTGCTGGATGGCTTCCTGATAGGCTTCGAGACCAACGAATTTACGGGCATCCGGGACATCGACTTTCGCGCCGTGCTTGGCTTGCAGGGAGGAAAGGCTGGGCTCCAGGCGGTCGGAAAATGCGTCCGCCATGGCGACGAGACGGGTGCCTCCACTGGTCATGGCCTGGTCGGCGGCTCCTGATCCGCGGCCACCGCAACCGATGAGCGCGAGTTTCAATTCATCGCTGCCGGCGACCTGGGCGCAGGCGGAAATCGGAAGATTCGCGGCGGCGGCGGCGATGGCGGCCCCGCCGATGAATTTCCGGCGGTTGGTGGTGGGGGAATCGATCACAGTGTTGGTATCGGCGGATTGCATGGAGTTGGGTGTGGGTTGCGTGAAAAAATCGTCAGGATCGTAAGGCGGCCCGGTGTTTTGAATATGGGGTCGGGAAAAAGCGGTGGGTCGGGGTGAGAAATTCAAGCCTGGGGAAAAGGAGGGAAAAGCTCAATCGTTTTCCGTCCGGCCGGAACATCTTTCGGATTCAGAACAACGCCGGCTACTTTTTGACGTCAAGGTTGGCAGCCATTTCCTCATCGGTCGGCGGGCGCGAGACGATCCCGCCGGCCGGGACATCCGCTTTGGCGATCCAGGCGATGGCGTTGAGGACGGTGCGGCGGAACGTGTCATTGCGCCAGTTGCGGTGGAAGTGGCCTCCGGTGAAGCCGAATCCGCGGCTTCCGTTCGGGTTCTCGGAAATCCACGCAACATGTTGTGGCTCACCCTTTTCCACGGCGGCACGCACGGCGTCATTCCCTTCATGGGGCCCGTTGGCGCGGTTCATGGTTTCCTTGGGTGGCACGGCGGTGAGCAACGGGGTCACGCCCTGCATGTTTTCCCGGAAGCGCATGTGGAAATACCATTCATCGTTGATGGTGAACGGCTCCAACCCGCCGGCGACCGCGTGCTGAGGGTAGGCTTTGAAGGCGGCGTCCCAATGCGGATTCACCGACCAATCGGTCTCAAAATACCCGCCGATCCATTTCAGAAAATGATCGCCGCCGGGCCCTTTCGGGATTTCGACCGCGTAGTGGATGCAGCCGATGCCTACGCCGCGTTCGTTCGCCGCGTCCACGTCCGCGAGGCGCGGATTCACCATGTGCCCGCCACCACCGTCGCTATACATCACGATGGCGTCGGCGTTGGAAAAAGCGGAGGGATCCTGCGGCCAGCCGTTGCTGTAAACCGTGGCCAGGATCTTGCCCCCGGAGGCTTCATTCAGGGCGTTCGCCAAAAGCATGGAACCGGCGCGGTGTTCGTGATCCCCGGGCGCGTGACTGGGCGCGCCCGCGACAAACACCACCTTTTTACCATCGGTTAGCGGGAGGCGTTTCAACTTCAAATTCCGGAACTGCACCTTCATCGGCGGGCCCGCATGCACCTGCAAGGCCAGCAACCCGCCCCGGCGGCGCATCTGCAGGTCGTTGTCCGTCACCTCGGCGGTGAGCTGACCATTGATGTAATTCTGGAGGGTGAATCCGCGGGCGACGATGCGGTATTCATTCCAATCGCCCTTTTTGACGATTTTCTGCAGCACCGCATCCTCGCCGGTATTGCCGGTGACGGTGGGTTTGTGGTCCTCGCCAATGGTGGTTTTCTGACCCCGGTCCGCCAGGATGCCGCGGAAATTCTCCCCATAGATAATCCCGCTGTAGCGGTCGCCGAATTCAAAATCCGCCTGATAGCCCCCGATGCCCCATGGACGGTCCGGGAGGCGGAAGCTGCGGACCTGAATGCCGGAATTCCCGCCTTCGATTTTATATTCGGCGGTGAACTCGAAATCATCCACCTCGCCCTGATTCCAGATCAGGAAGGTATTTGCCTCGGTCGGGACTTCGGCGGTGGTTTGTCCGGTGATGCAGCCGTCCTCGACTTTCCAAAACCGTGAATCGCCGTCCCAGCCATCCAGATTCTTGCCATTGAACAAGGGCATGGGTTCCTGCGCCCGGAGGGGAGCCAGGGGAAAGGCGAGCAACGCTAGCAGGCCATAACGGAAAAAAGAGGCGGGGAGCATAGGAAAGGGCGCGGGATCAGCCAGTGAAATACGGTGTTCGCGCGAAGGTCTATCAGAGGATAGTCCGCTTGGCATCAGCGATTTTTTTCCCTGCACAAATGCGGGGGCCGGGTCCGCTTTCTCCGCGTAGCTTGATTGAGCGCCCTTCCATGCCCGACCCTATGAAATACCTCGCCTCCCTCCTGATCCCCGGTCTCCTGGCAGCCTCGTCCGCCCTGGCACCCGCCCAGGACGCTGTGGGACCCTTCCGCAGCTCCCTCACCGTGGACCGCGCCCCCGTGGACCGGAACGCGCCCATGCTGAAAAGTTATGCCACCATGCTGGAGAAAGTGCAGCCCGCCGTGGTCACCATCATGACCGGCTTCGACCAGCAACGCCAACAACGCCGCCAGCGCGTCTCCGAGGACGAGGCCGCGCTCCGCTTTTTCTTCGGCCTCCCTCCCGTGCCGGACGCCCCGCTGCCCAGGGAGGCCGGCACCTGGCAACAACTCGGTCTCGGCACCGGCGTGGTGGTCACCGGCGATGGCTATATCCTGACAAACCGCCACGTGGTCCTGCCTCCGGAATCCCCGGTGCCCCTCGGCCTGCTCAAAATCCGCGTCCAAGTCCCCGGCCATGACGAATTCATGGTCGCCAAACTCATTGATTACTCCAACGACTCGGATGTCGCGGTCCTGAAGGTGGAGGGCAAGGATCTGCCCAAAGCCACCCTCGCCGACAGCAATCAGGTCAAAGTCGGGGACGTGGCCTTCGCCCTGGGCGCGCCTTTCGGCATCGATAAAACTGTCACCATGGGCATCATCAGCGCCCGCCGGAATGATGAGGTTTTGGAAGGCATGGAAAAACAGGAACTGCTCCAAACCGATGCCTCCATCAATCCCGGCAACTCCGGCGGCCCGCTCGTGGACGCTGACGGAAGAGTGATAGGCATCAATACCGCTATCTACACCCGCAACGGTGGAAACATGGGCATAGGTTTCGCCATTCCCATCAATAACGCCGTCGCCGCCGCCGATGCCCTGTCCCGGCCCCGCGGCTTCCTCGGCGTGAGCCTCGCGGCCATTGACGCCCGCATTGCCCGCTACTTCGGACTCAAAGGCGGAGCCATGCTCACCCGGGTGGAGGAGAACACCCCCGCCGCCCGCGCGGGCCTTTCGGAGCAGGATATCATCTTCAGCATCGACGGCAAGGATGTGGCCAACGACGTGGAGCTGCTCCGCGAAATCGGCCAGCGCCCGCCAGGCAAAACCATCACCCTGAATCTGATCCGCGAGGAACAGAAAAAAGAGGTGCGGATCATTCTGGGTGAACGCCCTAATAAATTCCTCCCGCAGGCGCTTCCCGGCACGGTGAAGGAAGGAAACGCCCTCGGCCCCGTGGTGGCGGGAATGAAACTTTCCCCCGTTCCCGCCGCGGACCGCGATGGCTTGAAACTCACCAACGGCGGTCTGGTGGTGACCAATGTGGAACCCAACACCCCCGCCGCGAACGGCGGTCTCCAGGAAGGCGACGTCATCGTCCGCATCAATGGACGCCAGCCCGCCACCGCCGAGGAGGCAGCCACGGCTTTCGCGGATTCCCAGAACGGATCATCCATGCTCCATGTGCGCCGCGGGAACTCGACGAAGCTTTTTGTGCTGAACCAATAGCGGTTAGTCCCGCCGCGCCTGGCACCATAAAATCAGCCGGAATAGCAAAACCGGACTGGCAGGAGCCG
Source organism: Verrucomicrobiales bacterium (assembly GCA_028293305.1). GTDB lineage: Bacteria > Verrucomicrobiota > Verrucomicrobiia > Verrucomicrobiales > V1-33 > CAIZWU01. The sequence continues at coordinate 5,663 of JAQGPD010000602.1, forward strand.
TAGTCGCGCCGCGCCCGCCGGAGGACGGCGGATCCGGGTTTTCAGGGAAGTTTCCATTGACTCCCCCCGCCCCGGTGGCAGAAAGCCGCACGCCGGTGAACTCTGCCGCCGGACCTGCCTTTCCCCAAAGACTTTGCTATGAAAAAAACCCTCATTATCGGTGCCGGCGGCGTCGGACGCGTTGTCGCCCACAAATGCGCCCAACTTTCCAAGGACGTTTTTGGCGAGGTCATGCTGGCCAGCCGCACCAAGTCCCGCTGCGATGCCATCGCCGCCGACATTCTGGAGAAAAAAGGCATCACCATCCGCACCGCTTCCGTGGATGCCGATGACGTGGCCGCGACCGTGAAACTGCTGAAGGAATTCAAACCGGACATCCTCATCAATGTCGCCCTGCCCTACCAGGATTTGACCCTCATGGACGCCTGCCTGGAAGCCGGCGTGGACTACGTGGACACCGCCAACTACGAGCCGCGCGACATTCCGAAATTCGAATACCACTGGCAATGGGCTTATCAGGAACGCTTCCGCAAGGCCGGCCTCACCGCCTTGCTCGGTTCCGGTTTTGATCCCGGCGTGACCAATGTTTTTTGCGCCCACGCCGCGAAGCACCACTTCGACCGTATCGACACGCTGGATATTGTGGACTGCAATGCCGGCAGCAATGGCCTGCCCTTCGCCACCAACTTCAATCCGGAAATCAACATCCGCGAAGTCACCGCCAAAGGCCGCTTCTGGGAAAACGGTGCCTGGCAGGAAACCGACCCCATTTCCCTGGGCACAACGTTCGACTTCCCCGGCGTGGGTCCCAAAAAGATGTATCTCCTTTACCACGAGGAACTTGAGTCTTTGTCGAAGAACTTTCCCTCGGCGTCCCGCATGCGCTTTTGGATGACGTTCTCGGACAATTACCTGACCCACCTGCGCGTGCTGGAAGGCATCGGCATGACCAGCATCACTCCCATCAAATTCCAAGGCCAGGACGTGATCCCGCTGGAGTTTTTGAAAGCCATCCTCCCCGACCCCGGCAGCCTGGGTGCCCTGACCAAAGGCAAAACCTGCATCGGCGATGTCATCACCGGCCAAAAGGACGGTCGCGAAAAACACCTTTTTGTCTGGAACGAGTGCGACCACGAAGCCTGTTATGCGGAAACCGGCGCCCAGGGCGTCAGCTACACCACCGGCGTGCCCGCCATGATCGGTGCCAAGATGGTGCTGGAAGGAAAATGGAAAAAACCCGGCGTCTGGAATATGGAGCAGCATGATCCGGATCCCTTCATGCACGACCTGAATCTCTACGGCCTGCCATGGCAGCAAAAGGAATTGACGGAAAATCCGCTGGCCAACGTCGGCTAGGAACCACCCTCGCCGCCACCCCTGGACTCCTGCCAGCCAGCCAGCCAGCCCCGCCGCAGCACCGATTGACGCCATGAACCAGCCCGTCCGATTCCTCCGCCACATCGCGCTGATCGAGGCCGTGTCCTATCTGGTTTTGCTGGGCATCGCCATGC
>JAQGPD010000630.1 GCA_028293305.1 Verrucomicrobiales bacterium
AGGACCGCGACTTTGCAAGTCGCCCCGGCCGCTTCGGTTTTTCAGGGAATCCGCTTTTCCCGTTCCGTGAGGTTCTATCACCTCGGCAAGCCATTCAACGCCAAGCCGGACAGCTTCACCAGCCTTCCTCCACCATCGCGTAGGCGTTGTGGTGGTGGATGCTTTCGAAGTTTTCCGCCTCGACGCGGAAGGCGTTGATGTGCGGGGAGTTGCGGGCGAGGACAGTGGCGTTGCGGACGACGTCCTCCACGAACACCGGATTGTCGTAAGCCTGCTCCGTGACGGCTTTTTCGTCAGGGCGTTTCAGCACGCTGTAGAGTTCGCAACTGGCGGAATTTTCCGCGAGCCGGATCAAATCGTCCGGCCACAGCTGCGAAGTTCCTTCGGCGGCAAACGTGAGTTCCCCCCGTTGATTGTGCGCGCCGCGGTCGCTGATGGCTTTGGAACAGGGGCAGACCGTGGCGATGGGCACCACCACGGTGGTGATGAGGCGGGCGTGGTCGCCGGAAATGCTGGCGTCCCAGGTGACTTGATAGTCCAGAAAACCGGGGGCACCCGTGACCGGGGCCATTTTTTCGATGAACCACGGCATCGTCAGGATGATTTGAGCTTCCGTGGCGTGAAGTCGGGCGCGGAGTTCGCGGACCATGGTGAGCATGCCCGCCGGAGTGAGGCCGTCACGGCGCTCATGAAGGAGCGTGACGAAGCGGCTCATGTGCGTGCCGCGTTCCGTGGCCGGGAGATCCGCCGTGAGGGAGGCGAGGGCGGAGGCGGGGAACCGGGAGCCGTCCGGGCGCTGGATGGTGAGCGGATAACGCAGGCCCCGGATGCCGACTTTGGGGATACGGACTTGGCGCTGATCGGGTTGGCTTTGCGTGTCTTCGAGTGGGAGCATGAACAAAATAAATCAGGGGCGCATGTTGAATACGCCCCTGATTTGGGAAAATTGGCTCAATGGCGCGGGGATGGGGGGAACTAGCGCATGAGATTCACGCTGCGGGAGCGCTTGATCTCACGGGTCAGTTTGCGGTGCAGCCAGGCGGTGATGCCCGTGAGGCGGCGGGGAAGGATCTTGCCGGTTTCCGTGGTGAATTTGGCGAGATATTCGGGTTGTTTGTAGTCCACCATTTCCACTTTGATGTCATAACGGCGGCGCGGCATGCGCTTGTTATGCTTGCGGAAATTGATGAGGCGCTGCGTGGTCTTGGGTTGCATGGCTGGATCTTGAAAAGGTTGGAAGGGAAGGCCGTCTAGCGGATTTCGCGGTGCTTGGTGCGGCGCTTCAGGAAGGGATTGAACTTCACCTTCTCAAGACGGCCGGGCGTGCGCACGCTCTTCTTGTTGCGGGTGGTGACATAGCGGGAAGGCGTGGCGCCCTCGGCGCGGGCCTCGGTGCATTCGAGGATGATGATATCGCGTGGCATGACTTTACAGGGAAGGTTCGGAAACGGGAAAGGGGGCGGAGTCTAGTTCAGTGTTTTCCAGTTTCAACTCTCTTTTTCATTATCGGAGGATTCTTCATCGCCGTCCTCATCCTCGTCCTCGGAGCCCATGAGACCGAAGAGGGAGCGGACCTGGCGGCGACCGCTGTTAGGACCGACCTCTTTTTCGTATTGTTGCTGGCACTCAATGGTGAAGCGGGCGAAGGGCAGGGCTTCCAGGCGGGCCTGGGGGATGCGCTTGTTGGACATTTCGCACACGCCGTAAGTTCCGGCTTCGATGCGCTTGAGGGCTTCCTCGATTTCGTAAAGGGCGTCCTGTTCCTGGGAAAGCAGGCTGAGCGCGAAGTCGCGGTCATAGGCGTCCGTGCCGGCATCGGCCTGGTGCATGCCGAAGGCGCTGGCCTCGCTGCCTTCCGCTTTGTTGCGGAGGGTCTCACTGGCGGTGCCGGTCATGGAGTCCATGAGGGAGTCCTTGAGGTCCAACAGCTTCTGCTTGGCAAGTTTGACAAAGACGGAGTGCTTGATCTCGCCTTCCTGCGGGACGTCGGAGATGGGGGCCGGTTTGACCACCACTGGAGCGGGTTTCGGCGCGGGTTTGACGGTTTCCGCCTTGGCGCTGGTGCGGCGCACGGAGGTTGTCTTGGATTCGGCGGGGGGGGATGTTTTCTTTTTCAGGATGTCTTTGCCTTGGGGGGCGGTGGCCTTGACGGCGGGTTTTGAAGCGGGAGTGGGGGCTGCGGATTTGGCGGCCGGGGCGGGTTTTCCTTTGCTGGGCATTTTGGATAAAACCGTTAATGGTTGGACTAAAAAGGAGAGGAAATCCGGCAGGTCTTGAGGAGGCCAAGCCGGACAAGGGGCGGGAGTTGTAATGCGCCCCCTTCCGCCATGCAACCAGAATTCCGGCAGGGTTTTGGAATTGACGGAGGAGCCCGGCTGCCTGCCGGGATTTCTTTTTCCGTCGGAACGGGAAACGCGGCGTGGGAACTCCGGGACTTTTCCCAAGGCTGAGTTTATTTTGGAAAGACATCACGCCGGATGGATGCTCCGGGCGCCTCAAAATGTTCCAGACTGAGGGCTATATGAAATTTTTGGATTTATTATTCAGTTCCTGTTGCTCTAATTATAAAAAAATAGTTTGGATTTCCTTCGAAAAGGAGTGGAAATTCCGTGATCTTTTTGCACTATCCGCAGCACTGCGATTCCATTCTTAATAATTCTCTTAAATTTGATAAGCTAAACTCCCAAAGCACTCTCTAGAAATCCCCCCGATCCTTTTTTCCTGCATCTCATTGATCCTTTGCGCATTCCCCGCGATTCTCTCCAATCCCCCCTTATCTGACGCTTTCCCGACTCCCCGACCTAACTTCCCATGCCAAAATTGATCTTCAGCCTCAGCGCCGGAAAGTCTTTGGATTTTCCTTTGAATGCCGACGTGGTGCGGTTGGGGCGCCGGGAGGGAAATGACATTGTGATTGATAATTCGTGGATTTCCTCGTCCCACGCGGAGTTCCGGAGAGTGGCGGGGCGATTGATTCTAAAGGACTTGGGATCCAGCAACGGGACGTTTGTGAACGGGGTGCGCATTGCGGTGCAGATTTTGAACGCCGGGGATTCCGTGGGGTTCGGGCAGTTGGAGGCGACCTATGATGCAGAGCTGGATTCCATTCCGCCCGTGGTCACGGCGGTGTTTCCCAGCCCGGCGACGAGGGTCCGGCCCGTCGGGGCGGGTGGAGCCAGGCCCCCCGGATTTTCCCCGAATTCTCCGGCGGCTTCTCCATCGGCGTCACCCTATCAAGCTTCCGGCCCGTCGGCGGCTCCGGGCCCGGCATCTCCCGCTTTACCGCCCGCCGCGTCGGTGATGGTGGGAAAACCGATGGCTCCGCCTTCGGCAACGGTGGCTTATGATACGGCGCGGAAGGAGGCATCGGCGGAGCTGGAATTGCTTCAGAAAAAAATCACGATGGAAACAGCGGCGGCGGCGAAGGCTGAGGCTGAGCGGGTTGCGGCGCAGGCGGCCTTGAAGGAGGTGATGGTGCGCGTGGGAGCCGCGCGGTCGGAGGAATCCAGACTGGCGGCGGCGCGGGCAATGGCGGAGGCGGAGGGAAGGTTGCTTTTGGAAAATCAGGCGGCGGCTTTGACATCCAACCAAGCGGCCGTGGCGCAGGCCGAGGCCGAAGCGCAACGGGTCCGCGATGAAATTCGCCAGGAGCGGCAGGCGTGGGAGGCTGAACGGCAGGAGTGGGCGAAAAAGCAGGAAGTCCTTGATGGAGAATCGCTCGAACGCATCAAACGCGGGGAGGAAGCCCGCGCCGCCAGGCAAGCGGCGGAGGAGGCGGCGGCGAAGGCCCAGGCGGAAGTGAAGACGGCCTCCGAGGCGCTGGCTAAATTGCAGGAGGACCACGCGGAGGTGGTGACGGCGAAGTCGGCGGTGGAATTCGGCTTGGTGTCCCTCACGGATTCCCGGAAGCAGCTGGAGGGGGATTTGGACCGGCTGAGGGCGGAGAAGTTGATTCTGGAATCAGCGAAAGCCGCCGCGGCATCCGCCTTGAGTTCCGTGGAGGAGGAGTCGGGGGTCGCCCGCCGGAAGGCCGGGGAGGAATCGGCGGACTGGGCCGCGAGGCTGAGCGCGGCCAAGGCGGAGCTCGAACGGGTGGAATCCGTCCGGAAAACGGCGGAATCCGACGTTGAAAAACTGAATGCGCAATCCGCCGGATGGCCCGCGAAGGAAGCGGTCGCGCAGGAGCAATTCGAGGCCTTGGAATCCCGGATCCTGAAAGCCCGCGAGTCCGCCGCAGCGGAGGACCGGAAGATGTCCGCACGGATGAAGGCGCTGCAACAGCTTGAGGGACAGCATAATGTGCTGGCTTCAAAAATCACCCGCTGGCAGGAGCAGGAAACGGCGGCGGAGACACTGGGTGCCGTCCTGGCAAAGGACCGGGTGGAGGCGGAGGCTCTTCGCAATGAACTCGCCGAGGGCTCGGCTTTGCGGGACACGCTGCGCACGGAGTTGGCGGAGGCGACCTCGAAACGCACGTTTTTGAATCAGGAAATCCGGACGCTGGAAAGCCGATTGGACATGATGCGAAGGGAATCGGAAGGCCTTGAGACTTTGCATGCGCGCGTCGGTGCCCTGCGCAAAGAGCAGGGCGAGTCCGAGCGGCGGGTGGAATTCTTGACGGATCGGCTGGAGGGAATGTCGGAGGCACCGGACCCGAATTGGGGGACGGTGCATTCCCTCGCGCGCAGCTTCATCCGGAAGCTGGATCTGATGGACGATCTGGTGGCCCACCTCAGCGGGCAAAGCGGCAATGCGGAGGCGCTGAATCAGGTCCAGGTGCTGCGTTCCGGATTGCTGGATATTTTGAAGGAATACTCGATCGAGTCCTACAGCCTGGAGCCGGGGACGGTGATTGACGTGGCGGCGCGCAAGCGGATCCAGATTGTGGAGACCCGCAGCGAGGAGAGTCAGGATGCCACGCGGGTGGTGCGCACGTTCCGGCCTGGTTATGTTTGTTCGAATGGGGATCTCGGAATTTCCACGCTTCTGCGCAAGGCGGATGTGGCGGTTGCTGTTCCGGCGGGCGTCGCGGGAGTGGCTGGAGTCGCGGTGTAAGTTGATCGCCCCGTGGCGAATCACGGCGAATATGCCGGGACCCGGGCGGGGGATTTGTTGGGACCCGGGCAGGGGATTTGCAGCGAAATCCAGCGTTGGAAACCGCGCTTGTCAGTGCTGAGTCGAGTCGGAAATACTGTGGCCAGTCTTTTATGTCGCTGCTTCGGTTGGGGAAAGTCAGGCACGCTCAGACACGCTCAAGCACGCGCAGGCGCGCCAAGCCGTGCTCGTTTCCATAAAAAAACCCCCGTCCTTTACCGCAGGTTGATGCGGTGGGACGGGGGTTTTGCAAGTTGGATTGCCGAAGGCGGGAGTCGGGGTCAGGCGCCTTGGAGGTTCCGGTCGCGCAGGCTGCCGAAGCCGATGAGGCGGCGGTTTTCCTCATCCCAGAGGCGCAGTTTCAGGGTGCGCAGGCTGGACATGATGGTGATGGGTTTGACCGTTTTGAAAACCTCGTGGGAGTTGTGGCAGGCTTCCAGATTGTAGTTCGGGATGCGGGGGCTGAGGTGGTGGATGTGGTGGAAGCCGATGTTGCCGGTGAACCACTGGAGGATGCGGGGCAGTTTATAGAAAGAGCTGCCTTGGAGCGCGGCGGCGGTGTAGTCCCATTCCCCGTGGTGCTCCCAGTAAACGTCCTCGTATTGGTGTTGGACATAGAACATCCAAACTCCGAAGGCTCCGGCGGCCATGGTGATGGGGACTTGGATCATGAGCCAGCCTTTGAAACCGACGGCCCAGATCAGGAGGCCGGCCAAGCCGAAGATGGCGGCATTCATCCAATAAACCGACCATTTTTCACGGTTGCTGGCCTTTTTGTTCGGGAAGCGCTGGTAAATCATGAAAAGGAACACGGGAGCGATGAGGAAAAGCACGATCGGATTCCGGGCGGTCCGGTAAACAAACTTACGCCAAGGGGAGGCGGCCATGTATTCCTTCACGGTCATGGTCCAGATATCACCGACGCCGCGGCGTTCCAAATCGCCGCAGGAGGCGTGGTGCAGGGAGTGTTCCCAGCGCCAGTGGAAGTAGGGGGTGAAGGTCAGGACGCCGGTGATGAAACCGGTGATGTCGTTGAGCTTCTTGCTCTTGAAGAAAGAGCCGTGACCGCAGTCGTGGAAGATGATGAAGATGCGGACCACAAAAAGTCCGCCCAGTATGGCCAGCAGGAGAGTGATCCAATAAGGACCGCTGAGGCTCTTCGCCATCAACGCCCAGACGGCGATGAAGGGGAGGATCGAGTTGATCATTTGCCAAGTCGCCCGGCTGATGGAGGGGCGTTGGAATTTGGCAACCATCGCTTTCCATTCAGCGACGGTGGGCAGGGTGCCGGATGAGGAGACGGGATTCGTCGTCGGGGTGCTTGTCATCGTGTGGGTTTTGTCTGCAAGTGGAATCAATCAGGGGTGAACGCTGGGGGGAGGCAGAGCCGGAAACTTTGAGTAAAGCGAGGCTTTGAATGATTTCCAGCCGGAAAATTGACGGACGCGTGCGGGGAATTTGCGCCCGGAGGCGCGGGGGATGGGAAGAGCGGGAGCGGCGGGTCCGAGAAGGGAGCGGGGTCGGAGCCGGGTTTGTCTATTTTTGCACCTTGTCGCGCAGGGCTGGCAGGGATAGAAACGTCCGGATATGAAAATGCTACGCGCGGTTTTGCTGGGATTTTGGGGATTCGTGGGGGCTGCAGCGGCGGGGGAGGCGCCGCTTTTCCAGGATTTTGTGGGCCTGTGCGGGCATACGGTGGCGTTCAAGCCGAAGTTATATTCCCCCGTTTGCGGCTGGGTGCGGGACTACCATCCGGCTGGTTGGGACCTGGGCGAGGACTCATCGGTGATGCCGAAGTGGCCTTTCGCGAAAAATCAGGTGTCCTGGGAGGATGTCTATGGATCGTGGCGGAAAGAGGGTCTTAAGATCACGGTTTGTCTGAATATAGATGAAGTGGGCAAACTATGGAAAGATCCTGTCAGGGATGCGGAAGTTTATGGCAGGGGATTCGCGGAAAACTTCGGTCCTGGCGGAAAATGGCCGTTTGTCGAAGTGGTGGAGATCGGGAACGAACCCGGGCTTTATCCGGACGCGGATTTTAAGATAGTCTTCGAGGCCATGGCCCGCGGGATCCGCGCGGGGAACCCGAAACTGCGCATCGCGAGTTGCAACGTGGAGGTGGGGAAAAGCGACCGGTATTGGAAAGGGACGGATCTTTTCAAGGACATGGGAGCCTCGTATGATATTCTGCGGATTCATCGGTATGCGATTCAGGATCAATGGCCCACGTGGAAGCGGACCTATCCGGAAAATCCGGCGGTGCCGTATTTGGGGCATGTGGCGGAATTGTTGGCGTGGCGGGACGCGCATGCCGCGGGCAAGCCGGTATGGGTTTCGGAATTCGGGTGGGATTCCAGCAGCCAAAAGCCGGATCCCGCCGGCAAGGACGCCAAGTGGATCGGGTCCACGGATGAGGAGCAGGCCATGTTTATTGTGCGTTC
>JAQGPD010000640.1 GCA_028293305.1 Verrucomicrobiales bacterium
GGATCAAGGTCCCCACATTGGCCACAAACGCCGCGCGCCGTCCGCTCCCCGCAAAGGGTCCGGTCCCATTGAAAAGATGGGCGGTCTGCTGAAGCGACGGATGCAGCCCATACTGCCGGCCATCGCCCCCCTGCGCCAACGGCAGTTGGTTCAGCGGCAGCAGCGCATTCCGGTCCAATGCCAGATTGCTCCGCGCATTCGCATACGCCGCATGGCCGGCGACATCCGAGGGCACCAACATGTTATAGGAATCATTCCCTCCCTGCAGAAAAACACACACCAGCGCTTTCCGGTCGGTGGTGCCGGGAAGGAGGTCCTGGGCGGCGGCGTGACCGGCCAGCTTGAGATTGAGCAGCGTGTTCAGCACCGGCAATGAAGTCACCGCCGCGCAGGCGGCCTGACCGAGAAAGGGGCGTCTTTTCATGGTTGGAATAACAAAGTTTCCGGCGGGGCTTCCGGCCTCATCGCTGCACCGCCCCCTCCGGCGCGGTGAGGCAAAGATAGACCGCCAAATGCACCCGCGATCTCGGATCCGTCGCCGGGATTTCCTCCACCGCGGACAGGATGACGGCCCGCGATCCCGCGGACATCCGCCCGGCGCAGAATAACAAATTCAGCCGGTCCACCAGCGCCGCCGGGTTTCCCGCCATGGATTGCTCCGCGGCGAAATCGAGTGGATAGGTCACATCATGGGAAGGTGTCAGGCCGTTGTGGATGAACTCCCAGTAAAGATTCGGAACCGAGATCGAGGTGGAGCTGTCGGTGATCTGGAACACCGGGCCGCTCAGATTTTTTTCGCTAAGCAATCCGGGGGCGCGATAGTCGGGCCGGTAAAAATTGAAGACGCTGGGCGAATACATGACCTCCTGTTTCATGGCCTCGAAAAAATCGCCCCAGTTCCACCAGACCGCCCCGGGCCGGCGCCCCATGCCGCCCACCCTGGCAAGATGCAGGGACCGGATCAGAGGCTCCTTCAGCTTTCCAAAATCCGGATCCCCCATGGACCACCGCGGATCCCTGGCCTCCGGGTCCAGAAGGATCGCTTTGACCACCGCGCCGAGATCCCCCCGCACACCACTTCCGTTATTCACAAAAACGGCCTGCACCCGGCTGACGTAGGCCGGGGTGGGATTCGATGTCACCAAAAACTGGATGAGTTGGCGGCTGATGAAAACCGGAGTGTTGGGATGAAGAAAAAGACACCTGACAGCTTCCCGGACATCACGCATGCCATTCTCCGCCGTGGGAGCCCGCTCGGGGATCGTCCAACCGCCCAACAATTCCTTGGCCGCGAAATCATGGCGTTCCGGAAACAGGGTCATCGGCCGCAGATAACCCGCGTCATTGTAGCCGCCCTGCAGCCAATCCTGACCACTGAACCAAAGCCCCGTGAACACGCGCGCCATGGCGGTGATGCGGGAGTTGTCATAGGTCGGAATGGGATCCCCCGCGGGGGTGGTTTTGCGGCTTCCGTCAGGATTCAGTTCCCACTGGCCTATGGAAAAAAGCTGCATGATTTCCCTCGCGTAATTTTCGTCAGGATATTGATTCGTCTCCGGCACCGCCTTCTGATTTCCAAGATGGCTCAGGTAGCGGCCCATGACCGGATGCAGCGAAACCGCCAGCAGGATGTCCTCGTAATTGCCAAAGGCATTCCCCACAAAAATGTCGTAAAAATCCGACATCGCCAGAGGCACGCTCTCCAACGCAGCCTCCCTCCGGGACGCGACGAGGATCTGGCTCAGCGCGAAGGCCACGCGTTGTCGGAGCTGATCCGGCGCGCCCACGGCGGTTTGGAAAAAAGGAGTGGAGATGTTATTCCCATACAGGAACCGGTCCTGCGCGCTGCCGTTGTAGGTGAAGTCGGTGCGGCTGCCGAAGTAGTCCGCCTGAATGCGCCGGATGTAAGGACTGTGATAGGACGGTGCCCGGGCCAACTGATCCTGGATCCATCCCCGGGCCCCCAGCCTGACAACTTCATCGATGTCCTCCATGGTCGCGCCGAAGCTCGCCTGCGCCAGCAACCGTGACGCCTGCGGCCTGGAAATCCCGGTTCCCGGCTGACCGGAATAACCGGATCCGTCGGTCCCGCCGCCCAGCATGCGCGCGGCCAGCGAGGCATAATCCCCGGACAAAAATTGATCCGCCAAACCATCCCCATCCGTGTCCCGCGCGGCCGGTCCTGACAAACTGTCCGCATTGCCTGGATCCGAGCCAAGCCGGGCCTCCGCCCAATCATTGACGCCATCTCCATCCGCATCCGCATCCGTCACGGCCACCCTGAAAAAAGCCCTCGCGGCAGCATCCGCCACCGGATGCGGCACCACCATGGTCCGTCGTCCACCCACCACCGCGGGCACCGCTGCCAATGGCTGCCAGTTCAGATTGTCCACGCTCCTGAACACCCGGTGAGTTTTGCCGGGAATGTCATCCCAGCGCAGACGCAACCGGGTCGGTGAGATCTTCTCCCAGTCCATCGTCAGCCACGATCCCGCATCCAGGGCGTTGGTGCCGATCCATGATTCCTCAAGATTGCTATAGCCATCCCCGTCGGCATCACCGCTTGCTGTCAGGGAAAAATCCCGCATCCACATCTCCCAGACGTCGGACATCCCATTGTGATTGAAATCGCCGCCGGCGGGCGGTCCGGTCGTGAAAAAAGCCGGACGGCTGGTGGCCAGCAGAGGATTGGATCCGCCCGCGATTTCATCCGCGTCGCGCACCCCGTCGCCATCGCTGTCCGCCGCCCCGGCACTCGTTCCTGACAAAAACTCCGCCCGATTGACCAGACCATCGGCATCCGCGTCCAGGGCAGCATCGGCGGCGCTGAGCTTGTTGAATCCGTGGCTGTCCTCCCACGCATCCGACATGCCGTCGTCATCCGAATCCCGCACCGCCGCAAAGGCGGGCAGCGTTTCCAGAGCGGGATACCCAAAATAAGCCGCCACCCCCGGCAAAGTGTAAAGCCCAGGCCGGACGACTATGATAGGGTCGTAGGGGGCATTGACCCACTGCGTCGTTCCTGACATGATCCGGGCGGATCCCGTCGCATTGGAAAACGTCCTCACTAACACCTCCCGGGCGCCCGGTGGCCGGTCCAGATTGAGGATTTTGAATTCCAGATTCCATTGATTCGCCCCTCCGGGCCGGATGGCTCCGACCTGCATCCGCAGCCGTCCTGACACATCCGCGCGCCCATATCCGCTGAAGCCCAGCAAGGCCGTGAGATCCGGCGGCGCGGTCCATTCCGCATACCATCCCGCATTGGCAGGATCCCCCGCCGCGCTGAATGCGCCATCCCGGCCGGTGTGGAAAAGCCATGACATGCGGTCCCGGTCCATCCGCAATTCCATTGAGAGAGCCGAGTCCGAAAAATCCACCGCATCGAAAACCGTCAGGGAAGTCAGCGCCCGCGGCCCATAACCACCCGCATCCGTCAGCGCCCTGGCATGATCGATCACCAATTGCAGATCCACCGTCCAGTTCCATTCCGGAAACCCGGACGCCCCCGATGCAGTGTAAACGGGCACCGGCCGCGCGGCGCCACCAACCGTCAGGGGATCGCTGAATATCGCGTTTTCCTCCGCGTCCCCCAATCCATCGCCATCCGAATCCGCCGCATTCGGATTGGTCGGCCGCGCCGCCAGAACCTCCTCGGAATCACTCAACCCGTCCCCATCGGAATCCGTTTTCATTCCATTCCCCACCGTCTCCGCGCCATCGGCCAGGCCATCCCCGTCGCTATCCGAAACCCGGGGATCGGTGCCCTCCGCGTATTCAGCAGCGTTGGTTTTCCCATCCATGTCAGGATCCCGCGCGGAATCGTTAGTGGAAACCAGGAGTCCATATTCGAATTCGTAGGAGTCCGGCAGGCCATCCCCATCCCGGTCCGCTGCGGTGTCCACCACCTGCACCGCCGAAATCCCCGCGCCCCACAGTCCCTGCCGCACCTCCACGGTGACGGAAGCCGCAGACAGATTCCGGAACCTGACAAAATTTCCCGAGCGGCAGACCGATTGCATCCGGCGCTCCGTTTCCTCCGGACCGCCGGCCCCGGCGACCGCACTATCCACTTCCGCCTGCGTCGTCGTGGCCTCGCGGTAGCACCGGAATGGAGCCATGGATTCCGTTAGGAAATACCGCCTTGTCGCCGCCAGTCCCGCGACCTCCGCACTGCCCCGGAATTGATCCGCCCCGGCCGCCAGGCAGACGATAACATCATATTTGGCCCACCGAATGCCGCTCAGGGTCACACTCGCCGGAACGGTTTCCGAGGCCGTTAAAAATCCATTCAACAACTTTCCATCCGGCGCCCCGCCATTGTTATTAAAACCCGCGTAGGGCGAGGACCACATCGCCGTCACCGGCGAAACCGCCCCCGCGGAGTCCACCAGCAGTCCCGCCTGCGGACCGGCGATCTGGTTCATCCGTCCTATCGTTTCCGACCAGGGCGCCGCCGGAAAAGTGCGGTTCCAAAATGGCTGCGGCACCACCCCGGCCACCTCCCACGCTCCCGCCACGCCGGGGCCGCCGGAGCGTTGCACAAAATCCAGGCCCAACGCTTGCTTGAAAACCGGAGGCACCGACAACCCGGACGCGCCATCCGTGCGCGCCTGCCGCTCCCACGCATCGCCGGCACCATCGGAATCCGTGTCCGCCAGCCGCGGATTCGTGGCCGGCGTGGCGTATTTTTCCATCGCATCCGTCAGGCCGTCACCATCGCTGTCGGCCAGCAGGGGGTCGGAGGACGGAATTGTCAGGACCTCCACCCCATCCTTCAATCCATCGCCGTCACTGTCGGCATTGTCAGGATCCGTGCGGTTGGAGAATTCCGCAAAATCGGTCAGGCCATCGTGGTCCGGATCCTGCACCGCATTGCCTTGGCCCGGCGCATCCTTCCGATGATGCTCCTGCTCCCACCAGGCCGGCAGACCATCGCCATCCAGATCCTGCAACCCCGCGGGGTCCACATCCAAAGCCACATAATCCAACCCCATCCACGACCATGCCGGCGCGCCCGCCGGAGTGGAATTGGCGCCCCCGGTCCGCTGGATTGTCAGGATATTATTTGCAGCCAACAACGTCAGTTGCGCCGCATCCGCCTCAATAACCAAAGTCCGGCTTTCCTCCGCCACCGCCGGCAGATTGCGCAACACCACCCCATTCAATGAAACCCGCAAATCATGCCAGCCATTCCCCAACCAAATCCCCGCCGGGTCCATCCACCCCGGACCGATAAATGCCACCCGGATCCGCCACCGCGCCATACTTCCTCTCGCCGCCGCATCCGCGTCAAAATGGATCCGCATCGTCCCGTCATCCCGGGATACCGCCCGGGCCAATCCCGTTGCCGGCTCTCCCACCGTGAAGTCCGCATCCACCATCCACTCCTCGGAAAACTCGTCGCTGGACCCGTCCTCGATCCCCACTTTCCACACCGATGCGGAGGCCGCTTCCGCCTCCGCCATCCTTCCCCCACCCATCGCCGCCAGGACCAGGAACGCCATCGGAAGAAAAAATCGGGAAACGCCTGCCATGTTGCGCCAACTCTAATCCCGGCAGGTTATATGTCACGAAATCATGTTGTTTTTTATATACTTTTTTGGACCAAAAACGAAGTAACCATACGCTTTGCCTGTGCGGCAATGATCAGGAAACCAAACTCCTGAACGCCAGCCAAATGAACATTCCAAGCCCCCGCGCGGTCAGTGGGTCATGGTTCTCCACTGCCAATCCTTATTGGCACTTAACGAAATCCCGTCTTTCCCGCCCTGACTTTGAACGGCATTACATACATTAAAATTCACCCAAAATCCGACCACGCATCAGGAATGAGAATTTTGTTGCGCTGAGTGGCCCGATTGATAAACTTCGCGCCCAGTCGGGAATCCTCCTCAATTCCCTCCCACCGGATGACCTATTCCCATTTCGCCTCCCCGCTGATCACAGCCGCCTGCCTGCTCATGGGCTCGCTCCTGCCCGCCACCGCGGATCCAGCCAAGCCCTCCAAGCCGTCCGCACCCGCCAAAAAGACGGAGTCCTCGAAAAAGTCCGAGCCCGCATCCCCGGCCGCCTCGCCGAAAGGAGCCCAGGGCGCCATCGGTCCCGTGGCCGCCCTCCCCCGCGTCTACGCCCCCACCCGTCCCCGCGACGTGGCCCCCAAATATCCCTGGAAACGGAATATCACGACCACCGTTTTCTGGATCGGCGAAGCCCCCGAAGGCCGCAACACCACCCCGAACCACAAGAGTTCCTGGGACACCTCCTGGCAGGAAAATTACGGGGGCTTTGACGACCCCAACCGCGAAAACCGCACCTACGATTTCCATCCCAAGGGCTTTGTCCCCAACCGGAATCCTTTCTACGTCGCCCTGCCCTTCAACGACCAAACCAACAAGGAACTCGCGGCCGCGAAAATTCCATGGTATAAGATAAAGAAGCATCCCGACAGCAACAGCGCCTGCCACGGCACCTGGCTGGCCATCAAGTTCGGCAACAAAACCTGCTTCGCCCAGTGGGAGGACTGCGGCCCATTCGTCACCGACGATATCAATTACGTCTTCGGAACCGCCCCGCCCAAAAACTCCGAAAACGGAGGAGCCGGACTCGATGTCTCCCCCGCCGTCCGTGATTTCCTTGGAATCAGCAGCGGCGCTCAATGCGACTGGCGTTTTTGCACCTCCGAGGAAGTGCCTGACGGCCCCTGGACCCGCTTTGGCGACGGCAAAAAACTGGCGACCGGCGGCGAACAGGATGTCGCCTCGCTCCGCGCCAAATACGCCGAACTCGTCCGCCAACGCGAAGAGTGGCTGAAGCGCAACCCCGCCCGCTGACCGACAGGGTGGTCCGTAAAGAGTGGTCCGCTCAGAGTGGTCCGCACAGTCCTCTGTGCGGCTGCGGCATGCTGGTTTTGAATTGGCTTTCCGGTGAGGCCTTGGCTTTGAGCAGCCGCACAGAGGACTGTGCGGACCACTTGCCATAACTCACCTACCACCCCTGTGTCGACCACCTGCCACAACTCACCTGCCACCCCTGCGCGGACCACCTGCCAGCACAGTCCCGGCTGGCTCCCAAGGTTTTCCCCCCAACGGAATGCCCCTCCATGCCCGCCCCTCCGCCCGGGCCTAACTCCATTCCCGCCATTGCAGCTCCACAGCCCGCATGGTCAAATCGGAGAGTTCATCCACCCATGCCCGCCCACCCCTGCCCGCCACGACTTCTGCCGTGGGCCGACTCCCCCGAGGAGATCGCCGCCCGCCTGCGCGGATGCCCGGGATTTGTCTGGCTGGACACCGCAGGGCACCGGCCCGGGCAGGATGCCGATGGCGGACTGTCCCTGCTGACCGCTTTTCCCTCACAAATTCTGAAAGGCTCCATTGCCGATCCGGCGCCGCTGGAGAATGCCTTGGAAACCCTCCGTCACGCAGACTCCGGCGCCGCCTCGGCGGACTGGGGATTTCCTTTGGCCGGACTGTTTGGCGGCATCGACTACGACGGGGAATACACCTTCGGCCTCTATCCGGAGGTTCTCGCCTACCGGCACGCCTCACGCCAATGGTTCGCCACCGGCCCGCGCCTGCCAGCCCTCGCGAGCCCCGGGCCGCTCAATGCTAACATTTTCAGCGTGGTGCCGGAATCCCCTCCTCCCGGGCCGGAAAACCCTGGCTTCCACAACGAAACCACCCCGGACCACTATCAAGATCTTGTGGCGCGCGCCCAGGAATACATCGCCGCCGGCGATATCTATCAAGTCAATCTCACCCACCGGTTCACCGCTCCCTGGCCGGTCGGCGCGGACGCCTTTCCCCTCGCCCTGCGCCTTCGCGCCGCCAGCCCCGCGCCCTACGCGGCATTCATCGACCTCGATGGACGCCAGATCCTATCTTCTTCTCCCGAGTCGTTTCTCAGGATAAGCGGACGCCACATCCGCACCCGTCCCATCAAAGGCACCCGGCCGCGCTTTCACGATTCAGCCGCCGATGAGCGATCCGCCATCGAGCTCATGCGCAGCGACAAGGAACGCGCGGAGTTGCTCATGATCACGGATCTCCTGCGCAATGACCTCGGCAAGGTCTGCGAATTCGGCAGCGTCCGGGTCACGGATCTTTTAAAACTCGAACCCTTCGAGCAAGTTTTCCATCTGGTCTCCACCATCGAGGGCCGCCTCCGCGATAACATCTCCCCGGTCGCCGCGCTGGCCGCCTGTTTCCCGGGCGGCTCCATCACCGGCGCTCCCAAAAAGCGGGCCATGG
>JAQGPD010000008.1 GCA_028293305.1 Verrucomicrobiales bacterium
CGTGGGACTCAGCGCGGTTTTTTTCCTGCTCTTCACCGGACGCCTGCCCGGCACTTCCACCGCCAGATCCAGCACCGGCACCGCGCAAACCAGCCCCGGCGATAACCCCGCCAAAACGCCATCCTCCGGCAACGGCAGCAGTGGCAGCGGCTCCGCCAAACCCCCGGCTCCGCCGCCCAAAACCACGCCGCCCGCCGTCCCGGTTTTCGGAAAACCCGCCCAGTTGCTCGACGCCATCACCACCGAACTCCGCGCCGGCGACTTGGAAAACGCCATGAAGTTGGGCGGCAAGGAATTCGCCGTCCTGCCCGGCACTAACTTCCTCAAGCTCCTCCTCACCAAAGCCGGCTATCAAATCCCCGCCGAAGGCTCCGTCTTCAGCGACGCCGGATCCATCAGCCAGGTCTCGCGCCACGCGCTGCGCCTGGAGCCCTCCTCCGCCGCCACCCCCGCGCCCGCCGGACCGATTTTCGTCAATGCGGAACGCGATCCCGCC
Organism: Verrucomicrobiales bacterium; assembly: GCA_028293305.1. GTDB lineage: Bacteria > Verrucomicrobiota > Verrucomicrobiia > Verrucomicrobiales > V1-33 > CAIZWU01. Next base: position 497 of record JAQGPD010000008.1, read on the forward strand.
ACCGCCGGCTGGAAGCTTTCCGGCGTCATCATCTCCCCCAAACTCCTCGCCCAGGGCATCGAGGAACTCCGCCGCCATGGCATCGTCCTGGACCCGGCCGGCCTCCTGACCCCGCCCGATCCGCTCTCGCAAACCCACGATTTCCTGGCCGGGGTGCTCGGCCGCGACTTCCGCGCCGCCCGCCTGCTGACGGATAAACAAAAAGTCGCCCAGGAAAAACTCGCGGGACTCTGCATCGTCTTTGAAGAGGGCGACTATCATCTCGCGAAGGACCGCCCGATTGTCGTCACCGCCGCCTCCAAAGCCGCCGCCATCGCCTTGGTCCGCGTCCATTCCGACAAAATGAAAGCCGACGCGGAAATCGGCATCACCCTCCACCCCGGCGCCGATGGCGTCTGGACGGTGGAGGCCTTGGATTTCAGCCGCTTGCTGGAATCCTACGTCCAACAATCCGGCGCCGGAAAAGTCTTCTACAGCCCCATCGTCAAGTCCCCCCAGGGCGGCGAAAGCCTCGTGGTTTACTTCGATTTCAACAGCGCCACCCTCGTCCCCCGCGCCATCTCCCAGCTCAACATCGTCGCCGGCCTGCTCGCCACGGACAAAGCCCGCAAGCTCCGCATCTCCGGCCACGCCGACGACCTGGGCACCGACGACTTCAACTACAAACTATCCGCCACCCGCGCCAAAAACGTCCGCGAACACCTCCACAAACTCGGCGTCAACCCCGCCCAGATCGAAACCATCGGCTTCGGCGCCACCGCCCCCCTGGACCCCAACAAACAAAGCGACGGCACGGACAATCCGGAGGGGAGATCGCGGAATAGGAGGACGGAGATCTATTTGGATTTTTGAGGGGGGGGGGGGGGAGAAAAGTTATTGGTTATTAAGTTATTGGTTATTAGGGATTTCCGCTCGCTATCCAAGTCCCGGTCGGACATCAGTCCACATTTTCAAATTTTCAAATTTCAAATTTCAGATCTTAACCGCTATCCAAGTCCACAATTTATAAATCCATCCCCGCATTGATTTCCACATTTTTAAATTTCTTAATTTCTTAATTTTCCCCATTTCCCCATGCGCCTTCTCCTCCTGCTAACAACCCTCCTCCTTGCCGCCTGCTCGGGCGATTCCGCGCCTACCGAAGACCACCGCACCCTTGAGTCGCCGGCGGGCGAGGCGGTTTTGCGCCATATGCTGACCCTTTGTCCCCACCGTGAGGAAGCCAAACAGCTTACCCTGGTGCTCGGCCCTCTCCAGGACGCCGCCACCACGGAATTCGAAACCCGCTTCACCGACACCGGCCTCACGATCACCCCTTCCCGCAAGCTGGTCGCGGGAGCCGTGAATGGTGAAATCCGTATCTTCGACGGCGTCACCAACCAAGCCCCCATCATCCTCCAGCTCACTTCCCTAACCCCCGAGCCCACCAATCCGGCCAACTCCGAAGCCGTCGCCGCCTGGGCCTTCAAGGACAAAGCCAAACGCCTCCGCCTGCGCGTCATCCCACAGCCCGCCACCAACACGTTCGACATCCAACAAATCGAGGAAATCCCCATCCCTCCCCGCAACCAGGACGGCATGCCCAAGCCGCAGGAGAAGAAAGCCTAACGGCTGGCGGCGTCCTCTGCCTTGGCGCAAAATAGGTCCTATATGACCTATAGGACGTATAGGACCTATTATCCTAACCACCGGATACGCCTGCACACATTTCCCCACCGGACCGGCTCATGAAAAAAAAGCCTGCTTCCCCAACGGTCCCACCAGCCGCGATCGATGCCACCCTAACACAGGACGCGCTCATTCCCTGGGCCGCAGAATTCCAAGCAAAACTCCTGGCATGGTTCCGCGCCGAAGGCCGCGACTACCCTTGGCGACAGACGGAGAATCCTTATGCGATTCTGGTTTCGGAGGTCATGCTCCAGCAGACTCAAATCGCCACGGTGCTCGGCCGCGGTTATTATGATCGCTGGATGACAGCGTTTCCGGATGTCGCCACCCTGGCTGCCGCGTCGGAGCCCGCGATCCTCCGGGTTTGGGAGGGGCTTGGTTATTACAGCCGCGCGCGGAATCTTCAAAAAACCGCCCAGGCCGTCCTCGCGCTTCCTGGGGGGCAATTTCCGGAGAGTGTCGAAGGCTTGCTGGCGCTGCATGGCATTGGACCCTACACCGCGGGGGCCGTCGCCTCTTTTGCATGGAATCTTCCCGCTCCGCTAGTGGATGGAAATGTCGCCCGCGTCCTGACACGTCTCATGGCGTGCGACCTGCCCATCGACCAACCGCCCATGCCGCGCCGGCTTTGGGAGTGGGCCGGCATTCTTTTAAACCGGCAGGACGCGCGGCTCCACAACAGCGCGCTCATGGAACTCGGCCAGCGCATCTGCACCCCGCGCTCGCCGGCCTGCCTTATTTGTCCTGTCAATACCTGCTGCGCCTCCGCCGGACCCGCCGCCGCTTCCCGACCCAAAAAATCCCCCGCCCGCGCCACGGTTCTGGTGATTGAGCACACCCTCCTGGCCATCCGCGATAACAAGATTCTCCTCCACCAGGAAACCGGCCGCCGCCGCCAGGGTCTATGGAAACTGCCCCTCCGCACCGCCGCCGAAACCGCCGCGCTCCCCCTCCTCCACACCGCCCAATACGCCATCACCCACCACCGCGTCACGCTGCACATTCACGCTTTCGCTCCGGATAACGCTAACACTAATTCTAACGCCGCTCCGGCGCCCCAGCGCGAGGACGAAACCTGGCACTCCCTGGCCGACCTTCCGCTGCTCCCCATGCCCGGGCCCTATCGGAAATCGCTGAATCATTTGCTGCGCCAATAGCGTAGTCCGCACAGAGAGTGGTCCGCACAGTCCTCTGTGCGGCGGCAGCTATCCGGTTTTCCATAGCATCTGCCAATGCTCTGGAAAAGCCGGTGCTTTGAGAACCGCACAGAGGACTGTGCGGACTACTCTGGGCAGCAGCAGCTATCCGGTTTTCCATGGCATCTGCCAATGCTCTGGAAAAGCCGGTGCTTTGAGAACCGCCCAGAGGACTGGGCGGACTACTCTGGGCGGCAGCAGCTATCCGGTTTTCCATGGCATCTGCCAATGCTCTGGAAAAGCCGGTGCTTTGAGAACCGCCCAGAGGACTGGGCGGACTACTCTGTGCGGACCACTCTGCTGCAGCACTCTCCTTCCACTGCCCGCCTTTCCTTGGCCCCAGGAAAACCGGGGAATTCCTACGGCCCAAGCAGCAGCCCTCAAAACCCGGAGGTCACCGAAAACGTCACCGCCCCCTAGCTAGACTCCCGCCGGTTGACACGAGACCCAGACCCAGACCCAGACCCAGACCCAGACCCAGTTCGCCGCACCCAACGCCAACAAGCAGTTATGCAATTGAAGATCGTGCTTCCTTAGCCCGCGGGCGTTCCATCCCACAGCCCTTCTAAAAAAATAACGCATCACACCCAAAAATACCACCTGACAATTCCGCCGGCAGGCCGATCCTGCCGCGCCCTCCATGAATTCCGCCATCATTGCGATTTTCACTCTTCAATGCACCCTCGGCGGAGCATTCGCGCTGGGATTTTTTCTCCCCTTGGCCATGGCCGGCTTTTCCGAGCGGCAGCAGCGGACCTCCGAAAACCGGAGCCAGCCTTCCGTGGATCCGTTGAATTTGCGGTTGGGCGCGGTGGATCTGCTGCTCATCGCCTCGGACGCGATTCCCCTGTTTTGGTTATGGCGGTTTTTCCGCCACGCCCCCGACGATTCCCGCGCCGCCGCCAAAATGTGGCGGCAGGAGCCTTCCATCCGCCTTTGTTTTTATGTGGCCATCTCCCTCCTTCTGACGCTGCCTTTTTACTTTTTGCTTTAACAGATGAGCTTTCATCCCGGCAGGGAGAAAATGCTTTCCGCCCCCTCCTCCCTGACAATGCCGGCTCCGGCACTAACGCTCGCTAACACTATCACTTGAAATGACGGTTGCCCATGATTGACCTTCTTGAAATTCTTTTGGCAGGAACGCCCTACGCCGGTCAAAGCCGCGCCTGCAGGGATGCGGAGTCCGCTGCGAATGCGGTCTCCCTGATAGCAAAAAACACGCGGACAGTCATTGATCGACTGGCCCAGACCGTGGAGAAAAGAATCCAGGAGGTCGAGCGGGAGAACGCGGCACCGAGTCTGCTGACCGTGCGATTGCTGGAACATCTGTCCGAGGCGGATCCCGCCGCGGCCAAAAGAATAGCCGGAGAAGTCGCCGAGGCGCTCCGGACTGCCACCCCCGACTCCACCGCTGTGCTGGCCCAGGCGATTGATCTGCCGGCCGGATCCCATACGCCGATCAGAGATTACAAAAAACCTCCAGTGGTCGGCCCCCGCCCCACGCCGCGTCCGATTGCCATTCCCGCCAAACCGAAACCCTGACACTTGCTGTCCGGCAAGTTCCCCGTCGCCTCGACTCAGTCCGGACGCACCGGCTTTTTACGTTGCCCGTGGCCGCCCCGTCAGCAACGGGAGCGTCAGAGTTTGCAGCCGGGCCTCTGCAATTTTAGGCCCGGAGGGCCGGAATCTTTATAGCCACCGACATGCAAAAAATCATCGAGCTCCGGAGGAGCGGCATGTTCTTTTCCAATGGAGCCAGATGTCGCTCCTCCGGAGCTGAAATTTAACGGGTGACTATGGCTATAAAGATTTAACCCCTCTGGGGTCGGACGCTGGCTACGTCATTATTTAAAATGCTCTAAACCAAACCTCGATCCCCCTTCCTGACACGTCATGAGCATGGGTGCGGTTGCCGGACTTGGCTCCGGATTTCCGCGGAATCACCGGCTGAAGACGCCCAGCCAGTTGTTGAAGGGGGTCTTGCCGTGGAGGGGGTGGAGGGTGCCGGTGAGGCCCGCGGCGGTGAGGGTGCTTGTCAGGCTTTCCGGGGTGGGGTAGTGCACGGGCGCGGCCTGCATCCAGCGCAGGCGGTTGGCCTGGCGGTCGTTCCAGCGGGTGAAACGGAAGCGCCAGCCGGGGGTTTCCAGGCCGCTGCGGATGATGAGCAGGGCGCCGGGCAAAAGGCGGGAGGCGGCTTCTGTCAGGAGGGCGGCCTGCGCGGCGGGTGGAAAATATTGCAGGATGTCCAGGATGGTGATGGAACCTTGATGCGTCGGCAGCCCCAGCCGGGCATCGCCCTGGGCAAAAGTCAGATCATGGGCGGGGTGGGAAAGGTCCGCGGAGGCCAGGACGTGTTGCGCGGCATCGATTTTACGCGGGTCGTAGTCGATGCCATGAATCGGCGGCTGGAAGCCATGGGCGCGCAGGTAAAAACTGAGCAGTCCCATGCCGCAGCCGAGGTCCAGAAGCGGCGCGGTGGTGCGGCGGAGTTCCTTCAGCACGGCCGGATAAAGAGGGTCGGTGGCCATTTTAATAGCAACATACCATCGGGCGTGCGAGTTCGGAAAAACGCGGGCAAAACGCCGCAGGGAAAAGCGGTGGGGGTGCATGGTCGCCGGGGGGGTCAGCGGGTCGGGTGGGGGAGGATAGCGGGAGAGATCCGGGATTTCCCCCGCAATTTCCTGAGCATCAGCATGGGATAGCGAAGAAAGGCGCCGGGGAAATGACGCAGGAAAAGGGTGACCAGCCTGACATTGTCCCGCAGATAATGATAGTGAGAAACGCCGCCCTCCGCTTTGGTCAGGTAACGGACCGGGGTGGGCACATTCACGATGGGCACGCCGCGCCAGCACAGGCGGATGCCGGCCTCGCATTCAAAGTCATACCGCCTGCCAAACCACGTGGCTTCCATGACGGCGATGAGGTCCGGAATGGGGAATAGCCGCATGCCGAACATGGAGTCGCCGATACCCCACCAGGCGGTCTGGAAATCGACCCAGAAGTTGGCGATTTTCCGTCCGAGGATGCGCTCGGTGGGAGCATTCGCGGGGAAGACGGGTTTTCCGAAAATCATGGCTTCGGGGTGCGCCAGGGAAATCGCCATGTATTCGCCGATGCGGTCGGCGGGGTGCTGGCCATCGGCATCGAAGGCGAGCAGGTGGGTGAAGCCGGCCTCGCGCGCGAGCTTGGCCCCGGTGAGAACAGCGGCGCCTTTGCCCAGATTCCGGTCGTGGGAAATGATGCGGAGGCCGGGGGCGGAGGCCGCGAGGGCTTGGAGTTGGGCGGTGGTGCCGTCGTCGCTTCCATCCGTGACCACCCAGACGGGCGACCACGCGGCGAGGGCGTCGCGGACGGTTTCGAGAACCCTGGGGCCGGTGTTGTAAGTGGGGATGAGGAGCAGGTGGGTGTCGGAGGGAACAGGCACGGGAAAAGGAGGTAAGGTGCTGCATATTAAGGAGTTTTGCCGCTTTTCCGCAAGCGCCCTTGGCAGGCCGTGGCCGTCGGTTTAGCTCCTGCAAATGAACACGCCCCCAAGTTCCGACGCCGGCAAAACGCCCCCGGGAAAATTCGTCGACCCCGCTAACAACGGCACGGATTTCCTCGCCGCGCTGCCCCACGGAAAGGCGTTCCGGTTTGTCGATGAAGTGCTGGAACTGACGGGCGGAAAATCCGGCACCGCCCGGTATGCCGTCCGGGGGAACGAGGCGTTTTTGGAAGGGCATTTTCCGGGAAACCCCATGGTGCCGGGCGTGATCCTGATCGAAGCCTTGGCGCAATGGGGCGGCGTCATCGCCCAGAGTGATTTCGCCATTCCCGCCCTGGAGAACCTGCGCCTGACCGCCGTCCGCCAGGCCAAAATCACCGGCAGCGCCATCCCGGGCGAGACCTTGGAAATCCGCGCGGAAGTCATCGCCCGCTTGGGAAACCTCATCCAGGTCCGCGGCCAAATCCACGTCCAGCCGGGAACCCGCCTGGTGCTTCAGGGAGAAATAACGCTGAGCGGGGATTGAAAATGGGGTGTTTGTTATTCAAGGCGGCATTTCCAGGAAGTGCGCATAGCGAACCATAACAAGCAGGGCTATCACTTCGCCACAGCTTTCAATTCCTCATGCGTCCATGGGCTGGTGCGGTCCTTGGATTCCGTGCGGATTTTGGTGATGTCGGGGGCGGCCAGGGGGCGGGACCAGTCATGCCAGCGCTCGCCGGCGTAGGTTAGGACCTGGGCGAGCTGCTCGTCGGTGTGGGTGTTTTCCAAGGGTGGCATGAGGCCGGCGCCATAGCTGATGCCGTCGATGGGACCGGTCTGGCCTTTGAGAAGGATGCGGACCAGGACGGGGACGATTCCGTTATTCTCCATCCATGCGGACTTCGCCAGGGGAGGAGCCAGGAGGCCTTCCGCGGCTTTCACGCCCATGCCGTCGAGGCCGTGGCAGGCCATGCAGAGGCTCTCGTAAACCAGCCTGCCCTGACGCGCGGTGGGGCTGAGTTTTTGTTGGAGGGATTCGTCCGCGTCATTCTTTTGCAAAGCCGTCACGAGAGGGAGCGGTCGCGGACCGGGCTGGAAATTCCCCGGCTGTCCGGTCGCGCGCCATGCCAGGAAAACCTGCGTGGCGACCTGGGCATCGGAGTCCGTGCCGAGGGACTTGACGGCGGTTTCCACAGCGACGGCCTTCGCGGCGAGCCAGGGTTCGGCCAGTTGGACGGCGGCGCGGCGAACGCGCGGTTCCTTGTCCTGCAAGGAGCGGAGCACGGCGTCGGGTTTCAATGCCCCGAGTCCCTGAAGCGCCCAGAGGCTGTGAATGCGGGCGTTAGTGTCGGCATTTTTGGTCATTTCCTCCAGGGCGGGAATGGCCGAGCGGTCGCCGCGGCTGACGATCAGCATCTGCGCGGTGTCGCGCCACCAGCCGGCGGGATTGGCGAGGTGCCTGACAAGTTCCACGGAGCTCTCATCCAGCATGCGCGGGAGTTTGATAGCGGATTTCCCTTCCGGCAGCAGCCGGTGGATGCGGCCGTGCCGGTGGACTTTGATCATGCCCCAGCGCTTCACACGTTGATAGCGCTCGGTCCAGAGTTCGAGTTTGTTTTTCCGGTAATCCTCCACATAGCGGGCCCGCAGCTCCGGGGTGACCTCGGTGGGGAACCACTCCTTTTCCTGAATGATGCCGCGGTAAAGATCCGCGATATAAATCCCCCCATCCGGACCGCAGTCGGTCCAGACGGGGCGGAAATAGGCGTCCTTCGAGCGGATGAATTCGCTTCCCGGAAAAGCGTTATGCGCGGTGCCGGCTCCATCCTGCCAGGTGAACCGCGTCATGCGGATCAGCCGGCCCACGGGCTCGCATCCCAGCGCATTTCCATGCCAATCCGGAAAGAGCGGGCTGCGCACCACGCTTTGTCCGCAGGTCGCGGAAAAATGCGTTAGCTGCGCCTGGCGTTCCACATCATAGCCGCCGTCACTGAAGTCCCACACGGGACAAATCCCCCACGGACGGAAATAACCTTCCTCATGCTCGGGGATGTCCAAAATAGGATAGCCGGCGGGCAATTGAAAACTGTGCGCGGGATTCGCCCCGCCGCCCCAGGAGCAAATCAGCCGCCCATCGTCATCCCGCGTCAAGCCCCACTGACTGATGCGGCTCCGGCTGTGCGGCATGGCTTGAAGTTTCCCGCCATTCCAGGAAAACCGGCGGTCGTTGGTGCAGAGAGTGTTATCCAGGTTCCAGAGGAGACCGGTTTGCTGATGCTCGATATTCCCATGATCCGGTTCCCCCTGCCATGCGACTTCGCGACGGTCGGAGACCCCGTCTTTGTTATCATCAAAATACGCCCAGACCGTCTGATCCTCCGTGAAATTCACCAGCACCCGGTCCTGCAGAGGCAGCACCGTGCGGGGAAGAATCACATTGTCGATGAATACGGTGCGTTTGTCCATTTTGCCATCGCCATCGCTATCCGTTAGCCTCACGACACGGCTGACGGGATCCAGCTGGCCGGTGGCGTGCTCGTCCTGCATATAGGTCCGCCATTCGCACACATAAAGCGATCCATTCCCATCAAAGGCGAAGTTGGCCGGCTCCTCCACCATCGGCTCGCTGGCGATGCACTCCATCCGGTAGCCTTTCGGGACCTCGATGGTCCGGATGGACTCCTCCGGCGTCAGTGCGGGAAATGTGATGTCAGGATTCCACTCGCCCGCGGCGTGCGCGGGATGGGTCAAAACGGATAGGACAAACCAGGGAAGGGCAAAGCGTGTGATAGTCATGGTGGCCGGTCATTTTATAAGCATAGGCATACCACCCGCGCCACCGCGCATCTCTGTTGCACGCACGCCGGCGCGCCGGGTTCCGGGCCGTTCCCCGTAGGCACAGGCGGGGTCACGCGTGTCCGCGCCGCCGGCGGAGCAGGACCATCGCTCCGGTCATACCTGTCAGGAACACACTGGAAACCTCCGGCACGGGGGTGTAAAAATAGGTGGTGCTCACTTCCCCGGATCTCCAGCTCCCGGAAGACCCCTTGCTGAGCCCGCCGACCGTCGAATAGGCCTCCATCACCGTGGTGAAGTCCTTGAGCTCGACCGTGCCTGACGTGGTGAAAAATGCCAAATCGGCGGCATCCGTCAACGAAGTTAGCGTATGGTGCGATATCACATCCGTAAACTGGGTGAAACCGGATGTGCCGCCAAAGTCTGTCACCCCATCATAGGTGTTCGGTCGGGGCAAAGCACCGAAAGGAGTGATCTCCCCGACTTCATAATCCAGAAAATGGGTGGAATCCCATACGGTGGCGTCGAGCCCTTCGCTGACCCAATCCAGACCTGAACCATAGGTCGAAGGATCCCCGCCCAGCGGAACCAGCCCCAGGCCCGCTTTGTAGATCTCCATTTTATAGACAAAACCGGAGCCCGGGACCAGGCTTTCATTTTCGTAACGCCGAAGATTGGTGATGCCCGCCGTATACTCGATCACGACGGAGGTGAGGATGCCGAGCGATGGGTCAAAACCTGGCAGGACGAAAGTTTCAGAGACGCCGGTGCCCGTCGCCAGATCCGTGTAGGAATCGGTATAGGTGGTTGTGGATTCGGCAAACGCGGCGTCAGGAGTGGCAAGGGTGAGCAGCAGACCCGCCAGGATCACGAGGGTTGGTTTCATCAATTGGAAAGTTGGGGATTTGATGCCGGCGGCTTCTGCGAAGAATTTTGCCGGCAAACCTGAATAGTTTGGTTATCCTGATTTTTCAATAACTTTCCATAACTCAAGGCGGCCGCTCCTCGCCCGTGAAACCTGGAGAGAAATTGCCTCAGTGTTTTTATGCATTCATAACCTCTTCATATCCAAACCTCTTGCCTGCCGGCCAACCTGAACATGCCAAATCTGAGAACCACGGCGCGAGCGGAAGAGTTTCGATATTTGTTACGAAAATACCACTTTTGGGCCATGTTCTGCTGGCGAATTCAGCATGGTGGTCGCTTTGGGATCTTGGTGCGCTGTGGATTCGGCCCCTTTTTTCCGGGAATTTCTTAACAGCTTTTGGAGATTGGCGAATCAATGTCCGCTGGCAGACGCAGGGAATGATGCGGAAATAGGGAGGTGCCAAAAACCAGTTCCGGTTTCTGGCCGGCTTATTTTGATGTATGAATAACTTCCGGCCGGTTTTGAGTGTTGGGGAAATGACAGCTTTGGAGCGCCGGGCCATTGCGGCGGGCGTGGGGGAGGAGGGGCTGATGGAGGCGGCTGGCGAAGGGATGGCGGCGGTGGTCCGGGAATGGCTGGGGCCGGTCAAGGGGCTGGCTGTGGTTTTTGTGGGGAAGGGTCACAATGGCGGCGATGCCCTGGTGGTGGCGGACCGGTTGCTGACGGCGGGCTGGCGGGTGGAACTCCGCCCGGCCTTCGCGGAGGGGGAAGGCAGGGCGTTGACTGGGAATAAGTTGCAGCAGATCCGACAACGGGCGGGGAAGTCGGACGGGGGGGGACTGACCGTGGCGGATTTGGAGTCGAGGGAGGTTCCGGCGGGTCGGCCACTGCTTTTGGTGGATGGTTTGTTGGGCATCGGATCCGGAGGAAAGCCGCGCGGAGCCGTCATGGCCGGAGTGCGGACGCTGAACGCATTGAGGGAGGAAAAATTCGCCAGAACGCTGGCTTTGGATTTGCCGAGCGGTCTGGGGGAGGGAGGCGAAACGGTGGTGGCGGATCTGACCGTGACGGTGGGATGGCCGAAATCCGTGCTCTTCGGCGACGAAGCGGCGGGATTCGTGGGGCGTTTGGCCGTGGTGCCGCTGGAAGGGCTGGAGGGATTTTTCGACTTGGAACGTGGCGATGGATTGGCCGGTGATAGGACGGATGCTGCCCATGTCGGCGGATTTCCGGAGGCTGATCGGGAAGGTGAAACGGGGGCGGGCGGAAGCGTGGGCGCCGAACGGGATGTGCTGGTGACTTTGTCAGGACTGCGCTCGGTTTTGCCGCGGCGCGCGGGTTTTTCCAAACACAAAGGGCAGAGCGGCCGCATCGGGATTGTCGCGGGATCGAGGGGGCTCACGGGCGCGGCGCGGCTGAGTGCGGCGGCGGCGGCGGCGATGGGGGGAGGATTGGTGACCTTGTTTTGTCCGCGGGAGGTGCAGGATATTCTGGCGGCGTCCTGTCCGCCGGAAGTGATGGTGCGCGGGGTGCGGTCCTGCGCGGAGGTGATGGATTTTCCCTGTGATGTGCTGGGGGTGGGCCCGGGAATGGGGGCCGCGCCTTTGCCTTTGCTGGCGAGTTTATTGCGTCAGGATCCGCGGCCCATGGTGGTGGATGCGGATGCCCTGAATGCCTTGGCGGGCGGGGCGTGGAATGGGAAGGGACCGATCTCGGAAAAAGGGAAGCGATTGCTGACACCTCATCCCGGGGAGCTGGCGCGGCTGATGAAACGCATGGGGGCGGACCCGCGGAACGGCACCCGGCGTGCCCAGGCGCAGCGCCTGGCGGAGGAGTCGGGATCGGTGGTCCTGGCAAAAAGCGCCCGGTCCTTCGTGGTGGAAGGCGGGCGGGGCGCGGCGTGGAATGCGACGGGGCATCCGCTGATGGCGCGGGGAGGAATGGGGGACGTCCTGACAGGTTTTCTGGCGACGTTGGCGGGACAGGGTGTGCCGTTTTATGAGGCTGCGGCTCTGGGTTCCTGGGTGCTGGGGCGGGGCGCGGAGCTTTACGCGGCATCCACAGGCTGGGAGGAACCGGGCGTGGCGACCGAGGTCATGCACTGGGCGGCGGGACAAGGGATGCGGGAGATACGGGAGGATTGATAGAAATCGGGGTTTTCAGCTAGCCTGCGGTGGGGGTTTTTGTTTGGGTTCCGGCCGGGGGTTTTGGCTAGTTTGATCGGACTTTTGGTTGGTTTTTGATCGGATTGGCGCTTGGCAATAGCGGAAGGTTTGGCGGCGGGAGGTTGGTTAGGGAGGGAAGCCGCGGGAGGAGGCGGATGGGTTGGTGGACAGAATGTCCACCCTCCTTAGGGGGCGGCCCGGAGTCGCATGAACTGGCGGGAGGTGCCTGCGGGCAGGGTTTTCTCCCATTGCTGGAGGATGGTGCCGTCGGGTTGCGGGGTGGAATCCGTGAGGGAAAAACCGGATTGCCAGGAGAGCTGGTCCTGTGAGGATTGGACTTCGAGGGTGTATCCGGTGAGGGCCGCGAGGCGGGGGAAATTCATGCGCAGCACCCGCGTTCCGTCAGGACCCGGGACGATGGACCACGTGTGGAGCGGAGGAACGGAGGTGGACGCGGCGGCGGGATTTCCACCGGTCAGGTATTCGATGAGATTCGGCAGGCCGTCGCCATCCGGGTCCGCGGTGGCGGCGGTGAGGGCGGGAATGATGAGGGTGGCGGCATCGAAGGTCCAGGCGGTCCATTGCTGATAGGACAGATTCAGCGGCGATCCGGTGGGCTGGCCACCGATGGCGGCCGAAGCGGTCCAGGAGGAGGGGAGCGAGGGATCGGGATTCGAGGCGGGATTGACCAGCATCAGGGACGTGCCGCCGCCGTCCGGCGAGGTGGGCCAGGGGGTGGTCTGCGCATAGGAGAAGGATTGGACAGGGCTGGAGTTGGAGGCGATTTCCAGACGCAGCGGTTCGCCGCTGTTGCTGAGATTTCCAAAATAAGCGCCTGCCAGAAGTGGGTCCACGGCGGCACCATAACGAAGCCGGAGGGCTGCGGGATTTTTTGCCAGGATGAGGCGCTGACCGGGATCCAGCACCGGTCGGGATGTCAGGGTGAAGGTGTAGGTGATGCCCAGTTGGAAGCGCAGGGCGGTGAGGTCCACCGGCGCAGGGCCGATGTTTTGAATCACAATATATTCGAACTCATCCCGGTCCGTATAACCTGCGGCGGCCTCCGCGGTGGTGATGGGGGGCGGATTATACATGATCTCCAAAATCACGGTATTGGCCTGGGAAGCGGGCACCGTGGCCTGCGAAAACCGGGCTTCTGTCAGGGGGCTCCATTCATTGGGAGTGACGGTCGTGTTCAATACCCGGGCTTTCACGGTCGTCGATGAACCTGGCAGGGAAAACGGCCCGGTGTAAGTCTGCGTGCCCGGGTTGACGGTCCCGCCGTAAGCCCGGGGGTCGGTTCCGTTGAGGGTGAAATAAACCACGGATCCGGCGGGGGCAGTGTGGTTGATGGCAAGAGTGAATCCGGCATTCACCACTCCTCCGTGCTGACTGAAAGCGGGGGGAAGCGTGACCGGCCAGAGCGTATCCGCCAGGATCCCGTCCTGGTTGGGATCGCGCAGCTGGCCGTGCGCGGTGGGCGCGGTGGTTTTGGGAAAAAGCGTGGCGCGGCGGCCGCTGGTGGCATTGGTCCACGTGGTATACCAACTGGTGTCCGGGGTGATGCCGGCGATGGCCATGAGCCCGGCGACCTCCGCCTGGGTGGCGGCGCGGCGCGGGCCGGTTTTGGCATCTGTCAGGACGCCGTCGTTGAAAAGATGTTTTTGAATGCGGTCCGCGAAGCGCAGGCGGAACTCCGGGCTGGTCATGAGCCGACGGAAAATCGAGGGGATCGGGGTGGTGGCGGAGGCGGGGAGGAGATCCAGATTCAAAGTCTGATAGGTCGCCGTTTTTCCTCCCATATTGAAACCGCCCTCGGCATCCCAGACATAACATCTCCAGATCCCCGTGGCGCTGCGCTCGCGGGCCATGGCCCAGTTGTTGTGAGGCCAGTCCCACATGGCGGCGTAGGTGTTGAGCAGGATATAGTCGGCGAAGTTCGTCACATCCAGCACGGCCGCCAGCGCATCCCAGTTGGATTTGACGGTGAGATTGGCGGCGAGGCGCGGTTGCAGAACGGTGTTCCAGTGGACGCTGTCGCCGTCCTCGAAGGTGTTGATGTAATTCACATCCCACTCCGCGGTGCTGCGGTGGTGGGCCTGCATGAAGGGCTCGCGGATGCGCTCGACGAGGTTGTAGAATCCTTTGAAATAACCATTCAGATAAACCGAGGTGAAAGTGCCCACGGTGCCTTCGTGTCCCATGTCGGTGTAAAGGCGGCGGATGAATTCGTCGCGGATGAAGGGATTGCTGATATCATTTTTTCCGGCACGCAGGCGGAACTCCTGGAAGGACCGGACCTCGGTTTCCGGGATGAGCGGATAACTGATAGCGTCCGTTCCATAGTCGTCGCGGAAAAAGACATTGAAGGACGGCTTGAGGGTGGAGTTCGCATCCCACAAGGTGCGGGTCGGAGGGTCGCTGAGGACAAGCCGGGGCCGGGAATAGGGACTGGAGGACACGCGGACGCCGGCGTTTTCACGGATGCCCGGGCGATTGTCAGGAAAGTAGTATTCCAGAAACGCGGGGCGCTCGTAGGGACGGCTGCTGGACTCCGGATCGGTGAGGCGGCCATCGCCCACGGGATTGTTATAATCATTCGGTCCAACGGCGGTCCAGAGGGCGTTGGTGAAGGTGCCGCCCTGGATGGCGAGGATGCCGGAGGGCTTGTAAAAGGTCTGGCCGGAGTCGCCGGAGAGCAGCACGGCGGGGGCGGTGCGGAGATTGGCGTTCTGGCCTATCAGATAGGTGTTGGTGACGGAATCCGAGGCTTTGAGATTCACGCCGAACGTGCGGGCGCGGATGACGTGGCCGATGCGGTCGCTCAGGAAGGACAGGGACAAGGGAGCGATGTAGTTCAGGCCGTTGGTCTCCGTGGGTTCCGAGCCGTCCGTGGTGTAGCGGATGAGGCCGCCGGGGGTGGGAGTCGTTAGTTGCAGGGTGACGGTGGAGGGGTAAAAACCGCCGGCGAGTCCGAACCCGGGAGGTTCCGCGGAGGCGGGTTTCCAGGAGCCGGTGTTGGCCTTGCCGGGCGTGGCGGTGCGGAGGTAGCCCCACTGACCCGTCGCGGGATCACGGCCCCAGGAGTGGAACGGATTTTGTTCCGGATAACCGTTATCCAGCGCATCGATGGTGAGGCCGGCGGCATTGCGCAGCGCGAGGTATTCCCCTCCGCTGTTCAGGGAAAATGGCGCATGCAGCCAGGCGGCCCCGGCCGGCGCGGCCCGGCCGTCCGCCACCACCACCAGGCCGGAACCCGCGGCGATGGACGTGCCGTTGGGAAAAATGAAAGCGCCGGAATTGTTACGCGAATCCGTCAGGGACCAGCCTGACAAGTTCACCGCGGAGGCCCCGGGATTGAAGACCTCGATCCAGTCGGAATAGTCGCCTTTGCCCAGGGCGGGAATGAAGTCCGCCGTCTCGACCACCCCGCCGGAAGGCTCCGCCAGGCCGGGGATATAACTCCAGCCGGTGGCGGCGAAGGGCACGAGGGTGGCCGGGGTTCCGGCATTGAGCTTGGTGAATGTCAGGGCGAAATCATCAAGCGTCACCGAGGCGCTGGCGGGCGCGGTGGCGATGCCCGTTTTTTCAAAAACCGGCACAATGTGAGGGGTGGACTGGGCATTGATGGCCGCCAAAAACGCGGCCTGATTCCCGCCGCCGGACCACACGGCGCTGTAGGTGCGCCAGGGGAAATAACCGATATTGTCCACGGCCATCCGGGTCCCGGCCGGCAGGGAAACATCACTGCGGAAGACGACCCTGACGGAATTCGTGGAGACGCTGTTGATGTAGCTCAGGAAGGCGGATTGATTCGTGCCGGAGCCGGTGTCGAGCACCGCCGTTTTCCAGGCTCCGCTGCCCGTAACGGTTCCCAGGCCCAGCCGGTCGGAGGCGGTGGGCGTGCCGGAGGCGGACTCCAGATAAACTTGCCAGGAGACGCCGGCGGGAAGTTGATAGTCGAATTGCAGGGCGCCCGCTTTCAATTGCGCGGGAGTGATGGATGACGGGGTCCAGGGGCGGACAATAACGGATTGCCAGGTGAATCCGAAGTAGTCCGGCGTGACGGGAGCCTGGAGGACTTCGAACTGCAGCGCGCCCGGCGCGGCGTTGGTGCCGGAGCCGGCGGCATTGTCCTCCAGCAGCGAAAACCGGGCGTCGCGCATGGCGGGGCCGCTGATGAAATTGATCGAGTTTTTGATCGTGCCGGTGGTGTTGGTGGTGAGCGATCCCGTGGCGCCCACGATGCGCGTGCGGAGGCCGCCGACGGCATCCGTGAAATCGTCCGCGGCATCCTGGATGGTGCCCGTGCCGGCGGTGGGCGTGAGGGCCGCGAGACCTGTCAGGCTGGCGGCGGGGTTGTTGCCGTCGGGGTCCAGGCGGATGTTGAACGCGGTGTTGGCCGTGGCCCGGAAGCGGAAGGTCAGGCGGAGCGCGGCAAGATGGTCGGTGGTCAGGCCGCCGACGGGGATTTGCGAAGCTAGCGACAGGGCTGGACCCGCGAAGGACGCGGCCTGATTCGCGGCATCGGTCTGGGAATAGGAATAGCGCAGCGCGCCGGTGTTTTCATAACCGATCCCGTTTTGCAAATCCGTGCGAAGCGTGAGGTCGGTCCAACCCGGCGCGCTGGAGGCCGGGGGCGCGAGGGCGAGCCACGATGCCGCGGGCGGCGTGCCCGTGGGGGTGGTGGTGACGGTGCCGCCCTGGTTCCGATGGGACAGAGCGGAGTCGTTGGCGTCGTTGAAGGTCCATTTCACCAGGTCCAGGGTGGCATTGGCGGGGATCACCTCCAGCTGGGCATCGATCCGGGCGCTGACATTGGGTTCCCGGTTCAAGAGCTGGATGGCGATGACATTGTCCCCGGCCTGGAGAAAATCCGACACGCGTCCCAGCGGGTAGGTCACGCCCGTCGTGGGGGCGGTGGGGGCCGTGCCCGGCTGGTCGGCGGGCGTGTAAAATCCGTTGTTGGTGGCGACCGCGAAATTGTAGGCTTTTTGGTCCGCGTAAATGAACTGCCCGACGGGACCCGCATTCGCCCGCGCGACTTCCCGGCCATTGATCCAGGCGATAAATCCGTCGTCAAACCGCACCTTCAGCTGAAGCTGCCCCTCATTGTCCACCTGCGGCTGGGTCAGATTCAAAACACGCCTTATATAAAGGCTCGGCGTGCGGTTCAGCATGCGGGAGGAGACATTCGTCCCCAGCCCGGCCGCTCCGCCGAACCCCAGCGGAGCCGTGCCCGTCAGCCATCCGGGCGCGGAAAATCCCGGATCCGCCCAAAATTCACCGGAACCCGTCCGCATCCGACCGCGTTCATCCGGAGCCGTCAGCCGGCTGCTGGTGGTGGCCACTATCTCGTTGATCCTCACCTGCCCATGCCCCGGCAACAGCCCTGAAACCCCCGCGGCAAGCAGGTAAAATCCCGGTCGGAACACACCCACGAAGGGGAAAAATCGGCGGGAAAAGGAGGAGGTCATCCTTGTTTTGTGTCAAATCAGCCAGGAAAAGTCACGTCCATAGTTCAAATGACACACGCGGACCGCCTGCCCGGCGGCACCGCACGGGCCAGCAGCCGGACTTCGCCTTGAGCCGCCCGGCCATGAAAAGCGGCCAGACCCAGGCCATTTGTGGCATTAAATCGCGACTTCCCCGATGAATCCGTAAAAACCACTTGCACCAGGTAAAGTGCTGTGGGAATCTCCCGGCCCTCCCGCCCGGCTTTTTGGCCGCCCGCGAGGTTCCACCACTTCATCCGGCTCAGGCATTATGGCTTTCGCAATCATCAAAACCGGCGGCAAACAATACCGCGTTTCCCAAGGCATCAAATTTGACGTCGAAAAACTCGATGCCGAAGTCGGTAGCTCCATCACCCTCGATCAAGTTCTCTTCTACGGCACCGACGGTGAAAGCCGCGTGGGAGATCCTCTCGTGGAAGGCGCTTCCGTCACCGCAACTGTCCTGGACCAGCACCGCGACAAAAAAGTGATCAACTTCAAGTTCAAACGCCGCAAAGGTTTCCACAAAACCAAAGGCCACCGCCGCCACCTGACCCGCCTCCAGGTCGAGTCCATCAACCTCTAATTTTTACCCCTCCCCCACTTTTATGGCCCACAAGAAAGGACAAGGTTCCGTCAAAAACGGTCGCGACAGCCAGAGCAAACGCCTCGGTGTCAAGAAATTCGGCGGACAGGTCGTCATCGCCGGCAACATCATCATCCGCCAACGCGGCACCAAGTGGATCCCCGGAGCCAATGTCGGCCTCGGTAAGGATTACACCATCTTCGCCCTCACCGACGGACGCGTCCGCTTCGACCGCGAAGGCCGCCGCGTGAACGTCGACGGCCCCGTCGCCGCTGCCGCCGAAGCCGCCGCCCTCAACTAAGCCGAACCGGCCCCGCGCCGACCCTCGCAACCCTTCCCAAAACGGGTGGACTGATTCCCAGTCCACCCGTTTTTTTGTGCCCGCACCTCCGCACCTCCGCACCTCCGCACCTCCGCGCCGCCGCTCCCGCCGCTCCCGCCGCTCCCGCCGCTCCCGCCGGTGCACCTCCCTTCTCGCCTCCAGTCGCCGCCCCCCAACGCCGCTTCCGTCTCGCCCTCCAGTCGCCGCCCCGCAGCACGACCCCACCAAGCCAATCCCCCTTTTTTAATAAAACCTCCCATCCAATCCGGGGTTTCCTCCGTAAAATGGGCACCCCGAACCCTCGGCATCGGAACCGCTCCTCCCGTTTTTCCATCAACAGACACCCATGTCCCACATCGCCATCATCGGCACCGGCATCGCCGGACTCGGAGCCGCCCACCACCTCCACCCGCACCATCAACTCACTCTTTTTGAGAAGAACGACTACACCGGCGGCCATTCCAACACCATCACCGTCAACGAGTCCGGTCGCCCGGTGCCGATCGATACCGGATTCATGGTCTTCAACCACGCCACTTATCCGAATCTCGTCCGGCTTTTTCAGGAACTGGATATTCCGACCCAGAAAACGGACATGTCCTTCAGCGTCCAGCACGTGCCGACGGACCTGGAATACAACGGTGGCTCGCTGAACCTGCTCTTTGGCCAGCGTCGTAACCTGTTCAGGCCCAAGCATTGGAAAATGCTCATGGCCATCAACCGCTTCAATGCCGAAGCCATCCCGGCCCTCACCGACCCGCGCTGGGCGGAGATGTCCCTGCGGGAATACATCGACACCCGCGGCTACGGCGAGGACATGTTCCAGCACTACCTTATCCCCATGAGCAGCGCGGTCTGGAGCACGCCGCCGGACAAAATGGAGCGCTTCCCCGCCCTGACCCTCCTCCGCTTCTGGCACAACCACGGCTTCCTCGGCCTCAGCACCCAGCATCAATGGTGGACCGTCACCGGCGGCGCCCGCGCCTACGTCCAAAAAATCACCGCGCCCTTTGCCGACCGCATCCACCACGACTCCCCGGTCGCCAAAGTCACCCGAACCGCCGAAAACGCGACGCTCCACTTCCAGAACGGACCCTCCCGGACCTTCGACAAAGTCATCCTCGCCTGCCACGGCGACCAAGCGCTTTCCCTCCTCGAGGACCCCACTTCCCTGGAACAGGAACTTCTCGAACCCTTTCAGTATCAACCGAATATGGTGACCCTGCACACCGATGCGTCCTTCATGCCGCGCACCCGCCGCTGCTGGGCGGCATGGAATTACCGCATCGACCAAACGCCGGACGGTCAAATCCTTCCCACCACGCACTACTGGATGAACCGCCTGCAAAAAGTCAGCGAAAACGAGGACTACTTCGTCTCCCTGAACTGCGCGGACCGGATCGATCCCGCCAAAGTCCTCCGCCAAATCCCCTGCGAGCACCCCCTGTTCGACCTTCCCGCCATCCACGCCCAGGCCCGCCTGCCCACGCTGAACGCCCTTTCGCCGACCCAGACCACCTACTACGCTGGAGCCTGGTTCAACCACGGCTTCCACGAGGACGGCTACACCAGCGGCCTGCAATGCGCCCAGGCCATGCTCCGGCACACCGCCCCCGCTCCGTCCCGGCCGTGATCTAACCACTTCCCCATCAACCGCTTGCCGGTCCCGCGCCATGCCGCTCCCCGCCGAATCCGGCCCCATCCCCTGCCTTTACGAATGCAGTGTCATGCACCGGCGGCTTTCCCCGCAAGTCCATCAGTTCACCTATCACCTTTTTTTCTTCTGCCTGGACCTTGATGCGCTCCCGTCCCTCACCGCGCGGATCCCGTATTTTTCGCATAACCGCTTCAACCTCTACAACTTCCGCGACCGCGACCACCTCACGCTCGAGGGCATGGAAAAGGCCTCGCTGAAGGAAAACATCCTCGCCTGGATCCGCACTCAAGCGGACGCCCCCGCCCTTCCCACCGACCCGGCGGCCCTCCGCGTCCACCTCGTCACCCTGCCCCGCGTCCTCGGCTATATTTTCAATCCCGTCTCGTTTTTTTTCCTGTCCGATGCCGCCACCGCCGCCCCGCTCTGCGCCGTCGTCCAGGTCGGCAACACCTTCCGGGAGCTGAAACCCTACCTCCTGACAAGTCTGGTGCCCGACCCGGCCCCGGCGGACGCCCCCTCTTCCCCCGCGCCCCCCACCTACCGCCTCACCGTTCCCAAGCACTTTTACGTCTCCCCCTTCAGCGCCCTGGACCTGCATTTCGACTTCCACGTCCCCCTGCCCGACTCCCGCCTCCACATCCGCATCAACGACCTCGCCGGCCCCGACGGCCCACCCGTCCTCCTCAGCACCCTGGCCGGAAAACGCGTCCCTTTCACTGCCGCCAACCTCTTTTGGCTCACCCTGAAATTCCCCTTCGTCACCCTCAAAGTCATTTTCCTCATCCACTACCAAGCCCTCCGTCTCTGGCTCCGCAAACTCCCCTTCCACCGCAAAGGCGAGAACTCCGATCTGCAAAAAGACCTGTGGAAACCTAACCGGAATCCCGCCGACCGATGAAGGATTAACCTCCGCACCTGGAAATGCGAACAACTCCCCGGCCCCGATTTTTTAATTTTCCGCCTTTTCGAACATCCGTCCGCACCCGCCAAACGCTTATACAAGGACCGCCATGATCGTCCCTGATAACGCTGCCACCACCGCTTTGGCGAATTCCGCCTCCCTGACAACATCCGCTCCCGGCGGCCTGCATGAACGCCTCGTCCTCGCCGCACTGGAAAAAATGGATGACGGCCACCTGCTGCTCCAACTCCCCGACGGCACCATCCGCCACCTCGGCACGCAGGGCCACCCCCTCAGCGCGAACCTCCGCGTCCTTCGCCCCGCCTTTTTCACCCGCGTCCTGCTGTATGGCGATGTCGGATTCGGCGAGGCTTATGTCGATGGCGACTGCGATACCGATGACATCGAAAAACTGATCTCCTGGGCCATTTTGAATTTGGACAAAAGCCCGGCCTTCAGCGGCTCGCGCACCAAAAAACTCGGCCTGAACCTGCTCCAGGTCACTAACAGAGTCCGGCACCTCCTGCGTCCCAACAGCCGCACCACCGCCCGACGCAATATCTCGGAGCACTACGATCTCGGAAACGACTTCTATCAACTCTGGCTGGATCCGACGATGACCTATTCCAGCGCGCTCTGGAAGTCTCCTGACCAGACTTTGGAGCAGGCCCAGACGGAAAAATACGACGCCTTGTGCCGCCAGCTCCGGCTGACTCCGGCGGATCATTTGTTGGAAATCGGTAGCGGTTGGGGCGGCCTCGCCAGCCACGCCGTCCGGCACTACGGCTGCCGCGTGACCACCGTCACCATTTCCCAAAAACAACATGAATACGCCGCCGCCCGCTTTGTCAGGGAAGGCATCGCGGACCGCATCGACCTCCGCCTCCAGGACTACCGCGACATCACCGGCACCTTCGACAAGGTGGTGTCCATCGAAATGATGGAAGCGCTGGGCGACAAATACTTGGAAACCTACTTCGCCAAAATCCACGAAGTTCTCGCCCCCCACGGACTCGCCGCGCTGCAATACATCACCTGCCCGGACAGCCGCCACGGCCAGATGAAACGCGGCATCGACTGGATTCAAAAACACATTTTCCCCGGCAGTCTCCTCCTCAGCATCGGCCGCGTGAGCCAGGCCGCGCAACGCACCGGCGATCTTTTCCTGCACCGCCTGGATGACATGGGACTCGACTACGCCCGCACCCTCCGCGAGTGGCACACCACCTTCAACGCCCGCCTGCCGGAGGTCCGCGCCCTGGGATTCGACGAACGGTTTGTCAGGCGATGGAATTACTATCTGCTATACTGCGCCGCCGCTTTCGCCATGCGGAACATCAGCGTCGTCCAAGCCATCTACACGCGCCCCAACAACCCGCTGCTGCGCTAGTCGGCCGGCTTTCCCGGCAACCCTTGGCGGAATGCATCCGGAAATCGGCATCGTCCCAAGCACCCGTAGCAAGGCCCGTCCCGGCCTTGTTCTCAGAGCCAAGGTTTCCCGCCTATCAAGAAAATCCCCCGCCATCAAGAACCCCGCCAGTCTTGCCTGCGGACCCGGAAGCTAACCAATCACCGATGTTCGCCCTTTACCGTTCAAAGCGATGCTGCCACCCCTCCGGGGTGTAAAAACTTTGGTGCTGAATCCGGCGGTGTCGCTGCGCTCAACCGCCGACTAACAGCTTCAATCCCTCCGGGATAATTCCAAAAAAGCTGGACTAACTGGAAGTGAGCGAACCTTCCGCGCCGCCCCATTGCTCCCGCCACGCTCCGGGCAGGCGGACAGCGCGGCCGGATTTCAGATTCACCAAGGCCAGGGCCTGCCGACTGGTCACCAGCAGCGCTCCATCGGATGGACGGCGGATTTCGAAGCGGCACCAAAAACGCGCGCGTTCCATGGATTCCAGCACGCCATGGATTTCCAACAAATCGCTCAGCACCGCCGGCCGCCGGTAATCAATTTCCGTCCTGACAACCACCGGCACTTCCCCGGCGGCCACCATGTCGCGCATGTTCATGCCCATCTGCCCGGCGAGGCGCGTGCGGCAGGTTTCGATGAAGCGGAGATAGGCAATGTTATGCACCACGCCGCCGGCGTCGGTGTCAAAAAACATCACCTCCTCCGTGGTGACCAAAGTCGGCATGCCTGTCATTTCGCAACAGGTGTCAGGATTTCACCGAAAAACGACTCCATCGCCGTCCATGAACGTTTGTCGGCGGATTCGTTATAGGCATTGCCCTTGGAGGCATCCGTCCCTGCGCCGGGGTTGGTGAAGGAATGAACCGCGCCGCTGTAGCTGACCATTTGCCAGTCCACCTTCGCGCCATTCAACTCCGCCGTCAGCGCCGCAATGCCTTCGGCGGGCACATAGGGATCATCCGCGCCGTGCAGGATCAGGACCTTGGCCTTGATGTTTTTTCCATCCGCGGGAGTGGGCGAGTCGAGTCCGCCGTGGAAGGAAACCACGCCCTTCACCTCCGCTCCCGCGCGCGCCAATTCCAACACTCCCGTGCCGCCAAAACAATAACCAACCGCCACGATCCGGTCAGGATCCACGTTGGGTTGTTTTTTCAATTCCGCCAAACCTGCCAGAAGTCGCTGACGGAAAAGCGCCCGGTCGGTTTTGTATTTTCCGGCTTCAGCGGCGGAAGCCTTGGGATCCGCGGGCCTCACGCCTTTGCCGTAAATATCCGCCACCATGGCGACGTAACCCAGTTTCGCCAACTGCTCGGCGCGGCCCTTGGAATAAGCCTGCACGCCGGTCCAATCGTGGATGACCAGCACGCCGGGAACTTTTTTCTCCAATTCCTTCGGAGCTGCCAACCAGCCTTCAAGGGGCGTCGAACCATCCGCGTATTCGATAGCAGCCGTTGTAACAGCCCGGGTTGGCTGGCCAGGTGTCGCGGGTGAATTTGCATCCCCGTCGTGATTGGGCAGGACAATCCTGCGACGGGGCTCCTTCTCATCGGTTTTTTCCTGCGCCACAGCATTCGGAACCATCATCGACGCCAACACAAAAGACCCGGTGAAAAGCAAACATTTGAGGGGATTCATAGGGGCGGAACCTACCACTTCCGCCCACCCGCGCAACGCTTTCCAGCCGGTGGAATTTCCCCTTCAATCCGGACCCGACCCCGTTCACGGTGTGGGCTTTCCATCCTCAAAAGCCCCCCTGCCCGCCTTGTCCCTGACATCTCTGCGTCTCCGCGATTTCCGCTGCTTCCCGGCGCTCAACTGCGCCTTGGAAGGCGGCATCACGCTTTTCACCGGCGACAATGCGCAGGGAAAAACCAGCATTCTGGAAGCGGTCTG
>JAQGPD010000030.1 GCA_028293305.1 Verrucomicrobiales bacterium
CCAACCCCAACCCCAACCCCAACCCCCACCCCGCACCACCGCCCCCGGCATCGCCCGGCAAGCCGCACCGGAAAAAGCCCCACCCGGTTTTTTCAATGCATGCATCCCGCGCTTGAATAACCGGCCCGAAGTCCTACTAAAACGCCCCATGTTCCGCCAGCCGCTCCACGACCGCGGGGTCATCTCCCGTTACCGCGCCCTCCTGCCCGTCTCCGAAGCCACCCCCGTGGTTTCCTTGAACGAAGGGTCCACGCCCCTGATCCACTCCGCCAAACTCAGCGCCAAAATCGGCCGCGGCTGCGAGGTCTATATCAAATACGAGGGCTTGAATCCCACCGGCTCCTTCAAGGACCGCGGCATGACCATGGCCATGTCCAAAGCCGCCGAGGCCGGGAAAAAAGCCGTCATCTGCGCCAGCACCGGCAACACCTCCGCCGCCGCCGCCGCCTACGCCACCCGCGCCGGCATGGATTGCGTGGTCCTCCTCCCCGCCGGGAAAATCTCCGCCGGAAAACTCGCCCAGGCTTTTGTCTACGGCTCCAAGGTCATCGCCATCGACGGCAATTTCGACGAAGCCCTGGACCTTGTCAGGAAAATCGGGGAGCGCGATGACTTCGAAGTCGTCAATTCCATCAACCCCTTCCGCATCGAAGGCCAGAAAACCGCGTCGTTTGAAATCATCGACGAACTAGGCGACGCCCCGGACATCCACATCCTCCCGGTCGGAAACGCCGGCAACATCACCGCCTACTGGAAAGGTTATCAGGAATACGCCGCCCTCGGCAAGTCCACCAAAACTCCCCGCATGACCGGATTCCAGGCCGCCGGTTCCGCCCCCATTTTTCATAACAGGATCATCCCGGATCCCGACACCGTCGCCACCGCCATCCGCATCGGCAACCCCGCCAGCTGGGAACAGGCGAATGCCGCCATCCGGGATTCCAAAGGGTCCATCGACATCGTCACCGACCAGGAAATTCTCGACGCCCAGGCCTGGCTCGCCGCCAATGAGGGCATCTTCATCGAGCCCGGCAGCGCCGCCTCCGTGGCTGGTTTGCTGAAGTGTCTCGACTGCCATCGCGAGCCCTGCGCCACCTGCCCCGTCCGCAACATCGCCGAGGGCAGCACCCTCGTTCTAACGGTTACCGGCCACGGCCTGAAAGACATCGACGCTCCGCTGAAACACCGCGCCTTCGCCCCTCTCCAGGCCGCCAACAGCATGGACGCCGTGCTCCACACCCTCGGCTACTAGCCGCCAGAGTAGTCCGCTCAGAGTAGTCCGCTCAGTCCTCTGAGCGGTTTTCAGAGCATTGGCTTTTTCAGAGCATCGGCATTTTTGCAGAGCATTGGTCTTCTCAGAGCATTGGTTTTTTCCAATGTCAGAATTTTTTGAAAACGCAAAACCCGATAGCTGGAAAACCATACAGCTGAAACCGCTCAGAGGACTGAGCGGACTACTCTTTGCGGACCACTCTTCGCGGACCACCATGCTAGACAAGAGTGCTTATTTTATACTTTTTCCGGGGCTATTTTATAGTAACATATTGACGGCTTCGGGCATACTTAGCTTGCATGGGATGGGGGGACCGGTGTAAATACAGGCATGCCACGGTCATCCATTTCCGAACGCATTCAGGAGCTGCCCCTTCCGTTCCGTCTTCGATATGAGCAACCGGAACGGTTGCAAAAATGGATCGTCCAGACGGAAGGCGAGCGCCAGGTCTGGCTGGACACGCTGAATAAGACCCCGATGGGAGATCTTAAATATTGGACGATAATTGATGAGAAGATTGAGCGGATTCCGTTTCCGGCGGATTGACCGGGGCGGCGGAAAAGACAAAAGGGACAAAAAGGACGGAAGGGACAAAACAAACCAAGGTAAGTCAGGGCCCAAACAAACCAGGGAACGTCAGGGACCGAAAAAAGGTGTGGGACGGGCCGGAGGTGGTGGCATAGGGCTTTTTTGGAAGCCCAAGGGGATTATTTGGCGGGGGTATGGGTGTTTTCTTTTTCGGTGACGGTGCCGGCGGTGTCGTCCAAGGCGAGACCGTCGGTGGATTTGAAGGTGTTGCCGGTGACGGTGCCGGTGGCGCCTTTGATGAAAAGCACGTCGAGGATGGAGTTGGGGCCGATGGTGTTTTTGAGGAGTTCCGCTTTGAGACCGGCGCCTTCGATGTGAACTCCCTGTCCGGTGGCGGAGATGTTATTGTTTTCCAGACGCACGGAGGAAGTGCGGCCCACGGCTTCGGAAAGCAGGCTGAGGCCGAGGACGGCGTTGCCCTCGACGGTGCATTTGGTCAGCGAAACCCATTGAGCATCAAGGCTGTAGAGCCCGGCCTGCTGGTTGCTCAGGAGGCGGCAGTTGATCAGCTCGGCGTTGGCGGATTTTCCGATGTGGAGGCCATTTTCGTTGTTGGAAGCTTCGCAGTCTTCAAAACGGGCCTTGGAGCCGGGGTCGTGGACGAAGTAGCCGGCGGAGGAATTTCCGCTGGCGGTGACCCGGGTGGCGTGGAGGTCGCCGTCATCCCCGACCTCAATGCCGCAGCCGCCGTTGGTGTCGAAGTGGCTGTCATTCACCAGAACGCTGGCTTTGCCGAGGTCCACGACGAGGCCGTGGGTGTTATTTTCCTTCACGGTGCATTTCAAAAGTTCCGCGCGGGCGCTGAGGGTGATGTGGAGGCCGTTGCGGCTGTTGTTTTCGATCGCGGTGCTTTGCAGGTGGATTTCGGAGGCGCTGCCGCTGGCGTTCAGGCCGTCGGTGACGCCGTTGCGGATGGCGCAGTTTTTGAATGTGACCGAGGAATCCACCAAATCCACGACCGGGCGGCCGGAGGGGCTGGTTTGGTTCCCCTCGTGGCGGAAGCCGATGCCATCAATAACAAGATCCTGGGTGTCCTTGGCGTAGAGCGTGGAATACGTTAGCCCATCGGCGGAAATGATCGTCCGGTCCGCGCCCGCGCCGGTGAGGCGGACTCCGGCTTTGAAGCTCAGATGTTCCTGATACTTACCGGATTTGACCGTGATCGGCTGGCCCGGGCCGGCGGCGTCGATGGCGGCCTGGATGGTGGGGAAATGTTGGGGGACGATCCATTCCTTTCCAGCGGGGGGGACGTTGGGCGGGAGTTTGGAGGGGGGATTCGGGGTGGGGTCCGTTGGGGGAGCGGTTGGCGGCGTGGGCGGGTTTTTCGGGTCCGGGGAAGTCGGCGGGGTGTTGGCGGGCGGGGTTTTTGGATTTTCCGTGATGAGCGGTTTGGAATCGCCCGGGTTGGAGGTGAGCGGCCGCAGGAAATACCACGCGAGGACGCTGGCGATCAAAATGGCGGCGGCGGTCAGGAGGATGGGCAGCGGCGACGAGCGGCGCGGGAGGTCCGGGGGGAGGGGGGCGGCGAGGGAGCCGAGGGTGGCGGCGGCGGCCTGGGCCTGGCGGGTGCAGGCTTGGATTTCCTGGAGGACGGCCGGGGAAAACGGGGCGCTGAGCAGGGCCCGGGCGCGGGCGGCGGCGGCCTGGGCCTCGCTGACGTGGACGAGGGCGGCGGGGCGGCTGGCTCCGGCGGGGAGTTGGTCGATACGGGTCGCGAAGGCTCCGGCTTTTTGCGCGGCATCCTGGGCTTCGCGGGCAAGTTGTTCGACCTCAGCGCGTTGTGCGGCGCGATGGCTTTCCGCGGCGGCTTCGGCCTGGCGGCGGGAATGGAGCAGGGCGGCAAGTCGGCTTGAGGCTTCCTGGGCTTGGGCGGCGAGGGATTCGGCTTCGGCGGCGAGCGGTTTGGCCTCGTTGAGGGAAGTAGCCTGGGAAAAGGCGTTTTCCAATGTCGCCAACCGGGTTTGGAGGGTCGCTGGAGCTTGCAGGGCCGCGTGGTCCTGGGGGTTGGACGGCGGGGGAGTCGAGAGCGTCCGGCCGGTTTCCGCGGCTTGTTGGAGGAGGGTGCGGGAGGTGGCGAGGGTCGTTTGGAAATGCAGCCGGAGCTGGTTCCAAGCGTTCCGGGTTTGGGAAAGCGAGGCTTGGAGCGCGGTGCCGCGGTCGGTCGCGTTGCGGATCAGCGCGGCGGTCGAGGCGGCGGCGCGGGTGGCGGTTTCGGCGGCGGCTTCCGCGGTTTCCGGGTCGGTGGCGGTGGCGGCCTGGTGGACGGCGGCCTCCGCCTGGGTGAGGGAGGCGTGGGCGGCCTCGGCTTCCGTGGTCAGGAAAGCGAGGGCTGCGGGATCGCGGTCGCCGGAGGGCAGCGAGTCATTTTCCGCGGTCGTTTTCTGGACAATGGCCAAGATTTCGCGATGGGCGGCCTGGGCTTCCGAGAGGGAGGCGGCGGCGGCCTGGCGGGCGAGGGCGAGGCGTTCCGCCGGGGGACGCAGGAGGCGTTCCACGGCTTGGAGCGCGGCGGCGGCTTCCTGGCCGGCCGTGGCGGCTTTCGATGCGGCATTCCGCGCCCGGTTGGCGGCGTGGCTGGCGGCTTCCGCGGAGGGACGGGAGTGGATCTGCGCGACGGCTTCGGTAATGTCCGTGCGCAGCGACTGCAGGCTGGCGAGCAGCGAGGCCGTGCGTTCCGCGGAACCGGCGGCCGAGGGATGCGCGGCGGCGATTTCCGCGGCGCGGCGGGCGGCGCTGGTGGTTTGGTGGATCAGCTCCTCCACCTGCTCCTGGGCCTGGGCGGCGGTGCGGCGGGCCTCATCGATGGCGGCGCTGCGTTGCGCTTCCTGTTGTTCCAGAAGGTCGATGGCCTGGCGCAGTTCGTTGACCGCGGCCACGGTTTTCGGCTCCTGGGCAATCGCTTTCGTCAGGGCGCCGCCGGCTTGATTCTGAAGCTGTTCCATCGCGTGCAGGGAATCCGCGGCGCGGGCCTGGGCGAGGATTTTGGCACCCGTGCCGGCTTGGCGCAGGCTCTCGAGTTTTTGGGAAAGCTCCTGGTGGCGGGCGCGCAGGGCGGGGTCCGTGAGGGAGGGCGGGAGGTCCGGGAGCGGCGGGCAAAGGCGGGCCAATAACTGGTCCGCATCCTGTTCCGTGCGATTGATCTGTTCGAGCAAGGCCTCCTGGCGGTCCGGGATGGTCTGCAGGAGTTGGAAATGCGCCGTGGCATCACTGTGAGCATGTTCCGCGATTTCCAGCAGGGCAAAAATATCGCGCTTCCGGATCTCCGCCTCCTCCGGGTCCGTGGTGTCGCGGACCTGATGGATCGCCTCCGTGGCGCGGGACTCGCAGTCGTGGAGCGTGCGGCGGCAGGCCTCAATGTCACGGGCGGCCTCCTCGGTTTCCTTGAGCACGAGGGGTTGGTTTTTCGACATCGTCTGCGACTGCGAACGGATCTGGGTCGAAAATGTGAGGGCGGTGATGTGATATTGCCCGATGTCCCGGCGCAAAAGCCAGATGTCCCGCAGGCAGGACTGGAGGCGGCGGCGGGTCGTGGGGGAAAGGTCTTTCCAAACTTCCGGCGGGTCCAGGAGGGGATCGTCCTCCGTGGCGGCGGCGGCTTGGATGCCGGGCGGAACCGGAATGGGCATCGGCGGAATGCCTGGGGCGGCGCCCGGAAGCGGCGGCGGTTGGGGCAGGGGCGGCGGCGCGGGGCGCGGGGACTCGACGGATCGGGTCAGGGAAATGGAACCGTCCATGGTCATCGACCCCATGCCCATGGTCATCGTGGGGCGCGCCGGGAGGCGGACGCCCTCGCTGGAGCACAGATTCAACAGCAGCGCCCGGCAGGAGGTGGGGTGGCGGAGGTGGGCGATGGTGTCGCGGATGATCGCGTCCGTTTTCGTCTGCAAGGAACTGATCCCACGGTAGTTACGCACCGATACAAAAGCCCCGGGGTCCGTCTCGCGTCCGGCCAGGACGTGATAGACCAGCGCGGCAAAATCCCGCAGGGTCGGCACCGAGGACGCCGCGCCGCCCGAGGAACCGGCGGCCAAAGTCGCGCCCAGGGTGGCCGTTTCGTCCGCGGCGCTGGTTTCCAAAATGGACGGGAAAAGCCGGATTTCCGCCGCCGCGAGTTCCGGCGATGGGGCGTCCGGCGCGGAAAGTCCGGGCAGCAAAATCGCGCCGGGGGCGAAAAGCAGGCTGATTTCCCGCGTCCGCGCGAAGTCCATGGCTTCGGCGATTTGTTGGAAAAGCCCCTTGGCCTCCTCCAGCGTAGTGCGTTTCCGGCTGCGGATCACGGATAACAAGTCCGGGCCGGCCGCGTCCACGGTCGTGCAGACGCATTCCCCCGGGAAGTCGGGGTGGTTTGGCGAAAACGTGGGGCGGTGATAGGGAATGACCGCGTGGGGGCGCTCCGGCACGTCCAGCCGGCCCAGCAGCCGGGACAAAACCGGGCTGCGCGACGAGGGCAGCCGCACCAAAACCACGGGCCGGTCCTCGAAAAGCGCGTGGTATCGGGTCCCGCCCGTGGCCGGATCCTCCCCGGCGGGCTGGAGCGCGGTGTAATGATAGGCATCCCCCGAAGGCGGGCCGGCGGCGGTTTCCAGGCGCGGCTTCACGGGTCCGGGCGCGACGGCCGGGCGCGGGGCGGCGGCGGCGGATTCCTCCGCGATGGCGTCGCGCAGGGCCTGGCGGAGCGCCGGGTAGGATTGATAGCGGCGCGCGGGGTCTTTTTCGATCATCCGCCCAATGACCTCGCGGGCGCTGCCGGTGAGGTGGTCGGGGAGTTTCGAGCTGTAGGGAATGGCGGAAAACCGGTCCTGACGGATTTGGCCGGAATGCGCCAGGTGGGCAAAGGCGGAGTTCCCCGCCAACAAATACCACGCCGTGATCCCGAGCGAAAAAATATCCGCCCGATGGTCCGCCTCCAAGCCGCGCAGCTGCTCCGGCGCCATGTAAAGCGGGGTGCCGACGATCTGGGATTCCGACGGCAACTGGGTGTGCGTGTCATTCACGCCCGCCTCCGGCAGAACCGGGCGCGTCATTTGTTTCGCCAGTCCGAAGTCGATGACCCTCAAGCGGTCCGGCAAATCGTCATCGCGTTCCGCCGGCGAGAGCAGCATCAGATTTTCCGGTTTGATGTCGCGGTGGATGAGGTCCTTGCCGTGCGCGTATTCCAGGGCCGAGGCCGTTTTTTCCAAGAGCCTGAGCGTCAACAACACCGGCAGCGTGCGGCGCTGGCGGACGTGCGTCTCCAGGCTGCCGCCCTCGCAATATTCCATCACATAATAAATGCCTTCATCGCACTCACCGTAGTCGGCGATGGTGACAATATTCGGGTGATGCAGGCTGGCGAAGGTTTCGACCTCAGTCAGGAACCGGTCGCGCGCGGTGGCCTTTTTTTCCAACAATTCCGTGGTCAGCAGCTTCAGCGCGTATTGCCGCCCGAGTTTTGCTTTGCGCACCAGAAACACTTTTCCATACGAACCTTTGCCCAGCACCCGGGGGGATCCGTCGGCGTCGTTAATCAATTCGTATTCTCCGTAGGCCATCGTCCCGATAAAAGAGCAGGATCGCGGAATCGTGCCAGGGAAATCATCACCGCATTCCGGCCGCGCGGCCGCCGCCCGATGGGGGAGGGAAACTATTTTTCCGCCGCCGGGTAACAACCGGCCCGGCTTTCCGCTAAACCCCAGCGTCAGGGGATGTCCTTGATGCTCAACTTCCTCCAACCTCTCACGCCCCGCCCCACCCTTCCTGGTCATGCCCCCCGATCCCACCCCATTCCCCCGGCCCGGGCAGGACCTGCTCGCGGACGTGGACCCGAAAACCGCCCTCCTCGCCGGACTCCAGAACCAGCCTTGGGAACCTCCGCTGCCCTCGGAACTCGCCGCCGTTTTGCCCGATTACGAAATCATCGACGTCATCGGCCGCGGTGGCATGGGGGCGATTTACAAGGCCCGCGACCCGCACCTCGACCGCTTCGTCGCCATCAAACTCCTCCCGCCCGAGCTCAGCGGCCGCCCGGATCTCGCGGAGCGTTTCACCCGGGAAGCACGCGCGCTCGCCCGCCTCGACCACCCGAATATTGTCAAAATCCACGACTTCAGCCGCACCGGGGCCGGGCACCTGTATTTTGTCATGGAATACATCGACGGCATGGACCTCGGCCGCATCCTCCGCACCCGCAGCAGTCTGGCAGCGCAAACCGAGCACGGGACCACGCTTCAAATCATCAGCCACATCTGCGACGCCCTCCACTATGCGCACAGCAAAGGCATCGTGCACCGGGACATCAAACCCGCCAACGTGTTGCTGTCCAAGGAGGGACACGTGAAAGTCGCGGATTTCGGCCTGGCCCGCGCCACGGAGTCCCCGGACGGCGGCACGGCTTTTATGGGCGCTGAGGCCTTGACTGCCAGCGGGTTGGTGATGGGCACGCTGGAATACATGGCCCCGGAGCAACGCGAGGGCCACCGCGTGGACCACCGGGCCGACATCTATGCCGTCGGGGTGCTGTTCTATCAAATGCTCACCGGCCACGTGCCGCGGGGCGCTTTCCTCCCGCCTTCGCGGAAAGGCAACTCGTTGATCGACAGCCGATTGGACAAAGTCGTGCTCAAAGCCCTGCAAACCGAACCCGCCCAGCGCTATCAACGCGCCAGCGAAATCCAGGACGCCCTCCGCTCCCTCACCAAACTGAAAACCAGCCCCCCCACCCGTCGGCTCCCCGCCTACCCGGACCCGCGCGCCCTTTCCCACCCGCACTCCGCTTCTTTATTTTCGCCGCCCACTCCCGCATTCCGATCCCTCGGACGCATCCTGCCCACGCTGCTGATCGTGGCGTTGTTATTATTTTTCCTGGCCGCGCTCGCCGCCTGGGCGCGGAATCACCAGCAGCAGGCGCGGCAGACGGACTTGCCGGCGGCGGTTTTCGCGAATCCGCAATAATTTTTGGAAATCGGCGATACCGCCGCAATAACGCGGAACTTCCTGCGAATAAACCCATGGCGACACCGTGGTCAGCGGATCCGCTGTTTAAAAAAACAGATGAAAATCAGAAGAAATCCCAAGGTTGAATTTGTAATAATCCTGAACCCTGCAAAATAACCGTCCAGCCTTTTCTCCCCCGGTGTCCCCCTGCGCCGGCCAGCCCGGAAAATCCTGTCCGTCATGCCCGCCGAACCCGACGCTTTCCCGCCCACCCGCCCGGTCAGCGATCCCCTCGCAGGCATGAATCCCAAGGCCGCCCTCGAAGCCGGCCTCCAACCCGAACAATGGCAACCCCCGCAGCCCGCGGAACTCGCCGCGGTTCTGCCTGATTATCAGATCAGTGCCATGAT